>CAYJLB010000066.1:0-377 GCA_964370845.1 uncultured Oscillospiraceae bacterium | reverse complement strand
TATTTCGGGGATTTTTTGCATTTCATAAATTGCGTCAATATTCATTTTATCTTCACTTGAAATAGGTTTACCTGTCATATTTTCAATGCTAAAAAATATATTTTCTTCGCTAAAACAATTTACAAAAGCTGACACATCAAAATTTTCAAAGTCAGTTTCATCATAAAAAAGTGCATAAAAAACAGCCTTGATATATGTGTTATCAAGGCTTAAATTTTTAGTTAAAATTGTTTCATCTATCTTATCAAAAATATGTCTTATGTCAATAATTGCGTTTTGGTGTTCAATGGGTATGTTATAGTCAATTATTTCATCATTAAACGCAAGGTTTATTGTAGTGTAATTGTGACTTGAACTGCTTGCAAACAATGAGCAAA
>CAYJLB010000065.1:0-12583 GCA_964370845.1 uncultured Oscillospiraceae bacterium | reverse complement strand
CCAAAGCATATCAAAAATGAAACTATGCCAAGTAATAAGAAAAAAACAGTCCATAGCGAAAAGATTGTATTTCCCAATAAATTTGTATGAAGCAACTCCGTACTTCCTCCTAGAAAAAACAATATTGCAGAAAAAACTAAAGAAGCAATTCCTAGCCATATTAAAAAAAGACAAAATCCTTTAACGTGACGAAAAATATAATATCCTTTTCTCATAAAACGCTCTCCTTCTTAATAAAAATAATCTGTGTAATTTGTGTAGGGCACGCATTGTATGCGTGCAGATTTATCAAATGCAACTGCCACTTGCGGAATGCATACAATGCATTCCCTACAATTGAAAAACCTCGGACAACACAAATAATTTATACGGACGAGCACAGGTTGCCCCTACAGCAAAATCCAACCTCGCGGTGGCAAAATTTCCCATTTATCGATGTAAAAACGCGGGAATGGGTCAAGCGTCACGCTTGACCTCGCAGAAACAAAATTTACCTCTTATACTATGTTCAGTGCGGGCAAGGGTGCAGTGGCTCACTGCCCGAACATTTCTTTTGATAGTTTTCCTACTAATTCGCAACCTTTTTCGATTTGCTCGTCGGTTGGAGTTGAGAAATTCATTCTAAAGCAAGAACTCTTGTCATTTTCATCAATTAAAAATGCAGTTCCTGGAACTAAAGCAACCTTAAATTCTTCTACTGCACGTTTGCAGAATGTCATCATATCGCAATCCTCTGGCAAAGTGCACCAAATGAACAATCCACCCTCAGGGCGAGTAAATTTAACTTTTGAAGAAAAATGTTTTTCAATGCAAGAAATCATCAAGTCACATTTTTGCTTGTAAATTTTAGGTAACTTCGCTAAATGTCCCTCATAATCGTATTCAGTTATAAATTTATTTGCAACAACTTGTGCCCACATATTTGTGTGAACGTCCTCAACTTGTTTACAAACTGTAATTTTTGAGATAATTTCGCTGTTTGCACAAACGTAGCCAATTCTAAGCCCCGGAGCAATGATTTTTGAAAAACTTGAACAATAAATTACACGACCTTCTGTATCAAGGGACTTAATCGACGGGATATGTTCCCCCTCAAAACGAGTAGTTGAGTATGGGTTGTCCTCTAAAATAACAAAATCATATTTTGAAGCTAATTCAAGAACTTTTTTTCTTTTTTCAAGTGACATTGTCAAACCCGTTGGATTTTGAAAGTTTGGAATTAAATAAACAACTTTTACATTTTGGTTAGTTTTAATTGCTTCTTCCAATTTTTCAAGGTTAATTCCGTCATTTTGAATTTCAACACCTACAAGATTTACGTTGTAAGATTTGAATGCATTTAATGAACCGATAAAGCTTGGCGCTTCACAAATTAAGGTGTCGCCCTCGTTTAAAAACACTTTACAAGAAAGTTCGTTACCTTGCTGACCACCTGACATAATAACTAAATCATCAGTATCAGCCTTGAATTCATTTGTTTTAGCAAGCATATCTTTTAGTGTGTTTCTAAAAGGCAAATACCCCTCAGAAATATTGTATTGAAGTGCTAAAACAGGGTCAGTTTTAAACAAATTTTCAGATATTTCAGTAATTTCTTGAATAGGAAAAGCTGTAGGCGCTGGATTTCCTGCTGCAAAAGAAATAACAGTTGGGTCTGCTGTAAATTTAAGAATTTCTCTAATAGCTGAAGCCTTTAGGGAAGAAACTTTATTTGAAAAAACATAATTCATAGTAAAAAATCCTTTCGTGAGGTAATGCCTCATAGTTATTTTGTGGTGTTGCTTAAACATAATTTCTTCTATTATACTATACTTTGGTAAAAAAATAAAGTATTTTCTTGCAAAAAAATAATTTTTGTTATAAAATAGTTACAGTTGAGAAAAATTTTCTAAATATAACATATTAAATTTTTTATTTGAATAAAAATAGATAAGAAACAAGCTAGGTGATAGCATACTTTTTCTATATAAAAGAAAGGAATTTTCAGATAAATGAAAAAACAAAACCTTGTAATAGGCTCAATTTTGTTGGTTGGGGCAGCTTTTGTCGCCAAAATTATCGGTGCATTTTTCAAAATTCCCCTTGCAAATATTCTTGGAGGCATTGGAATGAGCTATTTTAGCTCAGCTTATGCGATTTTTCTTCCTGTTTATGCGGTTGCAGTTATTGGACTTTCCACTGCTGTGTCAAAAGTTGTGGCGGAAAATGTTGCTTTTAGGCGGTTTAAAAATGTCCGAAAAATTAAAAGAATTGCTTTGTTTTCTTTTGGATTTGTAGGGCTTTGCTTTTCTTTTTTGATAATTATTACAGCCTCACCTTTTTCAAAGTATATTATTGAAAATGAAAATGCTCTACCCGCAATTTTTGCTGTTGCACCCTGTATATTTTTGGGAGCGATAATGTCCGTTTATCGTGGATATTACGAGGGTTTGCACAATATGACACCTACTGCAATTTCCCTTGTTTTAGAGGCAATTGCAAAACTTTGCTTAGGACTTTTATTTGCAATATTACTGCAAAATTATGCTCTTGAACAATTTTCCTTAAACGGAGAAGTTTTTGGATATAATTTTTTGTCAGAAGAAGCAATGAGTGAGGCGATTTTGCCTTATGTAGCCGCAGCTTCTGTCCTAGGAATTAGCGCTTCTTCTTTGGTTGGACTTTTGTATTTAATGCTTAAAAACGTTATAACTGGAGATAAAATTACAAAAGAAATGATTGATGAGGACAAAACTACCGACAAGAATAAAGATATTATAAAAGAGTTGTTTTTTCTTGTAGTTCCTGTTGCAATCGGCTCTTTAGTGACAAATCTAACCTCTCTAATCGACCTCGGGACAATTACAAAATTTTTGAATGACGGAATTGCAAGCGCACCAAATTATTTTGCTAACGAATTTGAAGAAGTCTTAGGGAATGAGGTTGATTTAACAACTTTATCAAACTTTATTTATGGTTCATTTACTGGTCTTGCGGTGACAATTTTCAATTTAATCCCTTCTATGATGGGCATGTTTGGAAAAGGTGTTATTCCAAAAATTAGCGAAGCTTATGCTTTGAAAGATGAGAAAAAAATTAATTCTAACGTAAGTAAAGTGCTGTTTTTATCTTCATTACTGGCTTTTCCAGCGGGAATTGGAATTGCACTTTTATCGGAACAAATTTTACAATTTTTGTTTGGCTCAAGGGTAGCGGAGGTAGCAGTAAGCGTTTCGCCACTATTCTATTTAGGATTTGCCACTATTTTTTTAGCTATAACAATTCCAATTTTTTCTATTTTTCAAGGGATTGGTCGAGCAGACTTGCCTGTGAAAATTATGTTTGTAGGTATAATTATTAAATTAGTGGGAAATATTGGTTTAATGAGTGTTAAAGAAATTAACATAGACGGAGCAGCAATTTCCACCCTAATTTGCTATTTTGCAATATTCTTTATTTCAATTTATAATCTTAAAAAATTGACTAAGGTAAAACTTGATTACAAACTAATTTTACTTAAACCTTTATTTAGCGGACTGTTTTGCGGATTTTCCGCATATTTAACATATTCTTTACTTCAAGAGTATGTGAGAAATCTGTTTTTATTGCCACTTTCAATAGGTGTAGGAGGGCTTTTTTACTTGATTTCACTGTATTTAATGAACGTTATAGACAAAAAAGGGCTAAAATCAAGGTTATTTTAGCCAAAAATTTAAAAAAGTTGAAAAAACCCTTGAAAAATGGGAATAGTTGTAGTATAATACACATTGTGGTGTTGATAAAAGTAGCTTTTTTATTTTGATTTTAGGGAGATTTTGCCGTTATGCTTGACAATTCTGGGAAAAAACAGTACACTGTAAATGAACTGTTGGAAATAATGGAAAAATTACGTTCGGAAAACGGTTGCCCTTGGGATAAAGAGCAAGACCATAAGTCCATAAGAAATAATTTTATTGAGGAAGTTTATGAGGCAGTTGAGGCTATTGATAACTCCGATGTGAATTTGTTGAGAGAAGAACTGGGCGATGTTTTGTTGCAAGTAGTTTTTCATGCTCAAATGGAAAAAGAAACTGGTAATTTTACTTTTGATGATGTTGTTGATGAACTTTGTACTAAACTTGTGATTCGTCATCCTCACGTTTTTGGTGAGGTTAATGTTAGCAATACTGGTGAAGTTTTGGACAATTGGGAAAAAATCAAGAATGACGTTAAAGGTACTAAAAGTCACACTGAGAAATTGAAGAATGTTCCTAAAGTTTTGCCGGCTCTTATGAGAGCGGAAAAAATTGGAAATCGTGCTAGAAAAGCTGGTATGGATTTGCCTGATGTAAAATCTTGTCTTGACTCACTTGAAAGTGAATTTAGCGAGGTTAAGGTGGAAATTACTAGCGGTGATAAGGAAAAGCTTTTTGAAGAAGTTGGGGATTTATTACTAGCTTGTGTAAATTTGGCGAGAAAACTTGATATAAATTCTGAGGAAGCATTGTCATTTTCTTGTGATAAATTTATTAATCGATTTGAATGTGTGGAAGATTTAACAAGGCTTGAAGGGATTGAAATGAGTTCCCTTAGCATAGATGAGCTTAACTCTTATTGGGTAAAAGCTAAAAACAGAGAAATTTAATGGTATACCGTTAAAAAATATTTTGGAGGATGAATAACAATGACAAAGACTGAATTAATTAACTTAGTAGCAGAAAAAACTGAATTTTCAAAGAAAGATGCTGAAAAAGCTGTAACTGCTGTTTTCGATTCAATCACTGAAACTCTTGAAAGTGGAAATGACGTTAGATTAGTAGGTTTTGGAACTTTTGAAGTTCGTGAACGTGCTGCTAAAGAAGGTATCAACCCAAGAACTAAAGAAAAAATCGTTATCGCTGCTAAGAAAGTACCTGCATTCAAAGCAGGTAAAGCTCTTAAAGAAGCTGTTGATAAATAATTTTATTAATAAAAAAATGGGTTGTGATTTTTCGCAATCCATTATTTTTTTCTATTTAAAATTTGAAAGGAATGTTTAGTATTAGACTTGATAAATATTTGAAAGTTACTCGACTTATTAAAAGGCGAACTGTTGCAAACGAGGCTTGCGATGCGGGTAAAATTATGGTAAATGGTAAAGTTGCAAGAGCGTCATATGACGTTAAAATTGACGATATTATCGAAATTAACATGGGGTTAAAACCTCTTAAAGTCAAGATTTTATCTGTTTCTGAACATGCAACTAAAGAAAATGCCGCTTCAAATTACATTGTTGTGGAATAACAAAAACCTGAAAAAATTTCTCTAATGATAATTTTTTCAGGTTTTTTGTTAATATTTTTTATATACAGTAAGTAATATATTTAACAAATATTACTTACTGTGTGGGCAAACTGCAATGCAAATACCACAAACTGCCCCTCTACCAATTTTTTGATAGGCTTTTTTCATATGTTGGCTACAGATTAGCGGATCAACAAGTGTCCATTCCTCGTCACCCACTTTATAAATGTTACCTTTTAAAGCGCCCGATGGACATGATTTAACGCAAACAAAACAGCCTTCACAACTTGTGTTTTCAGGAGGGGGAGGATTTTTTTCTATTAATTTTGCATTTGTTAGAATTGTGCCTAGTCTTAACCTTGAACCAAATTCTTTATGCAAAAATAATCCGTTTGCGCCCATGTACCCAAGCCCCGAAAGACAGGCACCTTCTTTGTGCGAATATCGCCCGTGGAAGCCTTTAGGGTCAGCTTCGGTAGGGATACTTTGAGAAGCTCCAATTGGTAGATACTGAAATCCATTTTTTTCAAGTATCAAGCCTATTTCAAGCATTGTTCTATCTAAATAAAAGTTTGCTGTACGGTAATGATGAAAATAACTATGGGTAGGTTTTCCTGCTAATTCTACTTCTTGTATAACAAATTTTGAGAGAGGAACTCCAATTGTAATACCGTGTGTCATATCACCAATAGGCTCACGAAGCTTGAAAAATCCAGGGGAAATAATATTTTCGCTTTGGCATTTTTCTGTGATAATATTTTTTATTTGACTAATTTTATCTTCCATTTTTAACTGTCCTTTCCCTAAATCTTTGGCAAATACCAAGCTACTAACAAGTCTACAACTCGACCATAACTCTTAATTCCGTCATCTTGACCTTGCACTTGTAAAAAATTGTCGTAAACAGCGTCTACAACTTCTTCAACAGGACTTTCAAATTGCTTCCAATACTCGTTGTTGTTGGACAAATCAGCCCAAACAACGCTATCTAAAGAGGAAACAACTTCGTTCCAAAGCTCGTTATCGGCGGAGTACAATGCGTTTGAAAGGTTGACAAATCCAAGTAGCCAACCAGAGTAAACATAGGCTGGATTTTCACTTTTTTCACAAGCGAGTATAGCTAAGAAATTACAATCATTTTCAGGCGCAACTCCTCTAACGTGGCTAAGTTCGTGGGCAATTGTTGAAGGTAAAAAGCAAGGCGGAGGGTCGCTATTTACATTAGCTTCCGCCGTATATGGGAAGTAAATCCCTGTGTAGCCCGCATAGCTAAAAAATTCGGAGAAAAGCATTTCTTTTGGGGGAATATCTATCCATTCTAGATATGAATATTCAGCTTCTAGGTTGTTGTAAATGGTTTTTCCTTCGGCAAAAATCTCATCTTTGTCTTCATTAAAAACGCCGTTTTCGTCGCGAGAAACTGCGTGGGCACTTTCATTTAATTTTTCAACAAAAAAAGCTGTAGTATTTCCTAATTCCTCCACGGTAATTTCACGTTGAACAATTCCCATTTTTACTATTGTGCTGTCAACATAATAATTTACTCCCCACAAAATAGTATACATATTGTATAAAATAAGACCACTTATAACAACTGTAGTAGATTTTTTAAGAAAAGTTGTCATTTTTCTGTCTTTTTTTGCTTTAACAATAAAAATTATGGACAAGACTATGTAGATTAAAAGAAAGAGTACAACTCCAACAACGAAAATTTCTGCCATAGAAAAGGGAAGAAAGCCGTTTATTGTTCCCACTGCAATTTTATATGGATTTGCAATGTGTTCAGAAATAAAGTTTGCAACAGTGGTATTGGTGTGGAAAATTAGTAAAAAAACTGCCAAAACTCCTAAAACAAGGGTAATTATATACCTAACTTTATGGGATTTCCAGTAAAAAATATCATTATTTCGTTTAAAAGCACTTTTCATTTGTAGTCAAACCCTTTCAAGAATATTCAAAATTATTAAAAAAATAAACTGCGTAATTTTGCTACACAGTTTAATTTTCTATATGGTCATTAAATTCGTCAACTTCCATTTTTCCATACATTTGTTCAGTATAGTCAAGGAAAGATTCTAAATCATCAATAGTTGCACTTTTTTCTTTAATATTAGCTTTAAGCCTTTCCAAATACTCCACCCAATCATTGAATTCATTTAAAGAAATTCTTCCGCCGATTTTTTCTAAAAGGCTGGACTGTAAATCGTTCATTCTATCATAAATACTGTAATTATCCGCGTGGGCTAGGGAAGTTACGTCATTTTCTTCACGACAAGTGTTCCCCGATTTAGTTACTCGATTACAATACAAACCATTGTATTCCGCTGTTTGTTTAAAATATCTGTTACAAGAAGGACAAAGCTGTAAAATTATTCCATTCTCAAACATTTTAATAAATTCAAGGTCCACAATTGCTTTAAAACTATTGGGTAAATAAACCATATCGGGCAAATATCTAAAGCTTTCAATAGCTGTAAACATTTCCATATCAGTTGGCCTTTTTATATCCTGTATAACATCATACGCGTCAAGGGCATAGCTATCACGAATGTTATCATTGATACCTTTTTTAGTAAAAGTAGGAAGATTTTCAAACTTCCCTTGATATTTTTCGTAAATGTCTTTTGCAGGACGTTTTAATATAAAAGCTGTGTTAGGCATTTGACCTAAAGGGAAACATTGAACAGAGGGAAGTTCCTCTTGGGGATAAGAAATTTCGTTTGCAGCAACAGAATATGCAAGGTCAAAATACTTATTCCTCGCCATACATTCAGCAACGGAACAAATATCTCCGTCAAAAATAAAGGAAGTTTTTTTCGTTGCATAGGCTTGCATACGGATTAAATTTACCCATTCATTAATGGCTTTATTTGTTTTATAGGCAGAAATTCTAGAAAAAATCTCCCTCTCATAAGCATTTTTAGGAGAAATATATTGAATCCAAAGCCCCTCAAGTCCAAGTCCTCTTGTTCGGCAAATATATTCAATAACACAATCTATTACAATATTTGAAAATTCGGTATTGCTTTTCGCTTCAAAATAAGGGTGACATTTTGATATAAGATTTTTTACAATATTACTTTGCTCAACGTCATATTTTCCACTTGCTTCCATTTTTAGTCCAAAATCAATAGCTTGCTCCCAAAAATAGGTAAAGTCATACTCAACAAAATGAATTAACGTTTTATAAAGTTCAAGTTCAAATATTGAATTTCCTGTATTAGTAATAAAGTTTATACATTTCAATAAAACGGTCCTCCTAATTTGTTAATAATTTTTAGTATTTCAACTCTTATTTTAATATAATAACATAAAATTAGAATAATTTCAAGACAAAAAATGACAAGATTTAAAAAATAAACCTTGTCAAAAAAATGTAAATATTCAGCCTTAGTCATCGCTTAAAGTGATGTATTTCTTATTTGTGATAATTCCTTTATCAAGTGCTACCTTAGCTAAAGCTCCCAAAGAAGCAACTGCTACTACAATTCCTATGATTTTTAGTGCTATTTTCATTAACATCACATTCCTTTCAAAATAAATTAACGTTTTTTTTAAGTATAGATAACTTTTATTTTATTATACCATAAACTTTATTCTATGTAAATTATTTTTACACATTTTTATGGAATATTTTTATATTTTTATGTCAAAATTATTTTATGAAAGAACTGATTTATACTTTTCAAAA
Source organism: uncultured Oscillospiraceae bacterium (assembly GCA_964370845.1). Taxonomy (GTDB): domain Bacteria; phylum Bacillota; class Clostridia; order Oscillospirales; family Ruminococcaceae; genus CAYJLB01. The sequence continues at coordinate 3,651 of CAYJLB010000065.1, read as the reverse complement.
AGAAAGGAATGGTTATATTTATGAAAAAGTTGATTTTATTTGGGGCTATAACATTAAGTGCTGTCGCAATGGCAGCATATCTTCCGGAGTATTTTACTTCACAAATTGCAAAAAGTGAAATCACTCAAGTGAGGAATATTTATTACAGTGAGTATGTGAATTCGACAGGAGAAATTTCCCTTGAAAATAAAAAATATATTGCCACAGATTTTCCTTTTATGGTGGAAGATGTTCACGTTGAAAAAGGACAAGAGGTGGAAGTTGGGGATTTATTAGTGACTATAAATCGTGAAGAAAGTGCAAAACAAATTTACAATCTTTCGTCATTATCCGTGTACAGTAACGAAGAAGGTGAGTTTGTTGATATGACTTACGAAGATATTTTTGCGTCAATTCCAAGTCAGGTGGTTTCCACTGCTAAGGGGACAATTGACGAAGTTTATGCTTTTTCGGGACAATTTTTAGGCGCAAATGATGAGATTGCTTCATTTATGTCAGATACTGATAAAATTGCTACACTAAACGTTCCTGAAGATAAAATTTCAAAGATTGAAGTTGGGCAAATTGTTGAAATTACAGGTTCAGGCTTTGAAAATGAAATTTATTACGGAGAAATAAAATCCATTTCAAGTAGTGCAACAAAAATATTTTCAGGGACAAAACAAGAAACTGTAGTTCCTGTTGTTGTGGCAATAAATGGTGCTGATAACCTATTAAAAGAGGGTTACACTGTTGAGGGGAAAATTATTGTAGAGGATAAAATTTCTATTTCCGTCCTTCCTTATGAATCAATTTTGCAAGATGATGACGGAAATGAATTTGTTTACGTTTTTAAGGACGGAATTGCAGAGCGAAAGGATATTATAACTGGACTTGAACTTTCCGACGCTGTGGAAGTTATTTCGGGAGTGAATTATTCTGAAAATGTACTTTTGAACCCTGACGAAGTGGAGAACAACGGTGACCCTGTATTTTTAACTGAATAAAAATTGCTTTTAATGAAAGGGGGATAGGGAGTGTTTGATTTTATCAACAAAGGATTTCTAAATTTACTACGGAACAAAGGGAGAACTTTGCTCACTGTAATTGGAATTTCCATAGGTATTTTTTCTGTTGTAATAATTTCGACAATTGGGGAAATTGGGCGATTTACAATAAATGAACAAATGGAAATGATGGGTTTAGACAGCATTATTGTGCAAGCTTCAAAATCAAGTGGGGGAAGTCTTAGCGATGAAGATTTGTCCGCTATAAAAGAAATAAAAAACGTTGAAAACGCAATGCCTTTGATTTATCATATTGGTGAAAGCGAGATTATAAGCGATTATTCTGAAACTATGATTTGGGGAGTAAACGAAGATGCTGATGAAATAATTTCCCTTGAGGTAGTTTATGGTCGGTTAATTGATAAAATTGACCTTTCTACCGAAGGGAAAGTTTGTGTTGTTGATGAAAGCGTCGCTCTTTCAAGTTATAAAAGAGGAAATATTGTTGGAAAAACCATAAATATTTATGCTGAGGGAAAAAGCGAGGAGTTTACTGTAATAGGAGTTGTGAGAAATGGTGTAAATATGCTTCAAAGTCTTTTTACAGGAGTAATTCCAAACTTTATTTACATTCCACACACCACAGCAAGCGAAGTTTTTGGGCAAGATTATTATAATACAATTGCTGTAAAAATAGAAAATGGCGGAGATAGCGAAGTTGTTGCGACTATGATAGAAGAAAAAGTATTAAGCGAATATAAAGACGATGAAATAACGGTGGAAAACCTACTTAAACAAAAGGATCAATTAGAAAGCATTTTATCAATAATTACCACTGTTTTGTCGGGAATTGCAGCAATTTCGCTGTTTGTTTCAGGAATTTCAATTATGACAGTAATGTTGTCATCAGTAAATGAGAGGAAGCGGGAAATTGGCATAAAAAAAGCTATAGGCGCAAGTAGTTTTATAATTTTGAAAGAATTTTTAATTGAAGCAATTTTCTTAACTCTTTCGGGTGGAATTTTAGGCACTTTAGGAGCAATTTTTTTAGCAGTAGGCGGTTCGTATATATTAAATATTACTCCTATAATAAATATGAATATTATGATGATTGCACTTTGTGTTTCTGTTGCAATCGGATTAATTTTTGGTGTTTATCCAGCTTTTAAAGCTGCAAAATTGCCACCTGTTGAGGCATTACGTTCGGCAACGTGACAACGGCAACGTGACGTTGCATCCATGCCCGCACTAAAGAAAGAGTGATAGGGTAATTTTGTTTCTGCGAGGTCATATTTTGTTGTAGGGCAAGGGCTCTGCTCTTGCCGTTTATTACACAAGATAAAATTTCGTGCAACGTGACGTTGCATCTATGCCCGCACTAAAGAAAGAGAAATAGGATAAATTTGTTTCTGCGAGTTTATATTTTGTTGTAGGGGCGACCTGTGGTCGTCCGTTACTGCCACGAGGACGAAATTTGCAGGTGAGGGGCTCTGCTCCTCCCGAAAAAATCCCAATACAAACAAAAAAAGGAGGGCTATTAAACCCTCCTTTAAACTATTATTGAATTTTATTAAAATTATTCTATCCTTAAATAGTTTGAGTTATATATATCCAAACCGTCATATTCGTGAAGTTTTTTTAGTTTGATTATTGTTTCTTTGTCATTGCTGTGACTAATATAATCTTCAAGAGTAGGTTGTGCAGCTTCAAAAACTAAAACTAAACCATCATAATCCGCTGGCATAGTACATTTTAGCACTAAAGTTGCAATACAATAAACATCTTCATATCCTGTTTCATAATTAAAGTCAGGTATTGCTTCTACTGTTATTTCAATATTTTCATCATTAAAGGATAACCCGTTAATATATGTGTTCTCATCTAATTTTGAATTTTCATTGGTAGGTAATATATAACCAGTATAATAATCGGCTAATTCGACCGTCATTCCAGCATATGGGTCTTCACTAAAATTAGGTGTATCTTCTTCCATAAAATATAATGCTACACTTAGAACTACTTCTCGTAAACCATCGTCATTTATGGTATCATATTGCAGTTTTGAATTCATATATAAATCAGAAGTACCATACTCCGTTCCGTCGGAGGTTAAATACATCGCAGAATTTGCAAGTGTATAAGAAGCTTCATCAGCAGTTAAAGTAGTTTCTATACCATAATCTACAAAATAAGGTATAATGGAAGTTTCTAATAAAGTTTCAGATGGTTCATCATCTTCGTAATCATCAGCATAAGTTTCTTCTTGTGGAATTTCCTGTGTTTGGACAGTGTTGTTTTGCGTCGTTGTAATGAACTGCTCTTTAATTTGATTGTTTATATCCGAGCCATCATCACTTCCGCCACACGCTGTTAAAAATAATGTAGAACATAAAAGTACCGAAATAAGTTTTGCTATTTTTGTCATAAAAAATCATTCCTTTCCTTACTCACAAAATTGAATTAAAATTTATAATTTAATTATATCAGATTATTTTTGCTTTTTTGAATTGTATAGAAATTGAAACAATTTGACCATTTTTGAACATTGTGATTTTTACTTTAATTTAACATAATACGACAATTCTTTGTACTAAAGCAATAAAATTGTATAAAGTTTTAACTTAAATTCTTTATAAATGTCTGAAAAAATTCCAAATCGTTGATT
>CAYJLB010000064.1:0-12592 GCA_964370845.1 uncultured Oscillospiraceae bacterium | reverse complement strand
AACATTGTTTCTTTTACAGGAAAAATCAAATAACTTTACTACTAATTATGAGCATGACACGAATGAAAAAACCGCCGTCACACAAAAGTATTATTAATATCAAAGGAATAAAAAGGCGAGTAACAGCGAGGTTGCCTCGTGGAAAGGAAATAGAAATGAACGTATTAAACGAACTTTATGAAATTATTTTAGACAGAAAAGACAATGCAGAGGAAGGCTCTTACACAGGATATTTATTCTCAAAAGGTGAGGATAAAATTTTAAAAAAATGCGGTGAGGAATGTACTGAAATGGTTATTGCCGCAAAAAATAGCGATAATAAAGAACTATCAAATGAAATTGCTGATTTATTTTACCATATTTTAGTTTTGTGTGCTGAAAAAAATCTTTCTTATAGCGAAGTTGAGGAAGTTTTAATTGAAAGACGAAACAAAATCGGAAACTTAAAAGAAATGAAAGTTACCGATAAAAATACATAAAAATGTAACTTTTTTCCCTCCTTTGAATAGTATATTACTAAAGTGAATGTAAATTTATTTATGTTATTACTTTAATACTATTTAAAGGAGGATAATAATGAGCGACTTAAAGGATAATGCTAGAACTTTTCGTGAAGCTGTTTGTGTTGAAGTTCCAAGAATTTTCGATTCTTGCTCCGACAAAGACTGCCTTGAAGATTTAGAAGTAAGATTTTCTGCTGAAGCAAATGAGATTATTACTAACTCGGCTTATGTTAAATGCAAATCTGCTGAAGTTACTAATGTTTATTTTGCAGTTGAACCTGTTCCTTTCAATAAAGGTTTTTACTCAATAGATATTACTTATAATTTTGAACTTTTATTCGAGGCTTACTGTAATTCATCTTCTGTTCCAGCTTTAGTTAGTGGCACTGCACAATTTTGTAAAAAAGTAATTTTATATGGCTCTGACGGATGTGTAAAGAGGTTTACTTCTAAACTTCCTGAAACTATTAAGAAGAAAGGGTGCGACTGCCCTGTGCTTCCGACAGTTGTTGTTGAGGTTGCACAGCCTGTAGTCCTTGATACAAAAGTTGTGAGAAGAAATGGCTGTAGTGATTGCCCTTGTGACGTTTGCGTTTCTGATAGCGCACCTTTCTCAAAGAAGGTTTGTGTGACTTTAGGGTTATTTTCAATTGTTCAAATTCAACGTCCTGTTTCTTTAGTAATTCCTGCATATGATTACTGTGTACCACAAAAAGAATGTACATCTTCTGATGATTCACCTTGTGAATTATTTGAAAAAATCGATTTTCCTATTGAACAATTTTTCCCACCTAGTTTAGATTGTCAAGAGGATTAATCTAACACAAAATGGCTATGATAAACATTTTTGCTTATCATAGCCATTAATTTTTAATATAAAATTTTACATTTCGTTACGGTTTTCAATTGCTCTAAATAAAGTTACTTCATCAGCATATTCAAGAATTCCGCCAACTGGTAGCCCAAAAGCAAGCCTTGTAACCTTAATTCCTAGAGGCTTTAACAAGCGAGAAATATACATCGCCGTTGCTTCACCCTCAACAGTAGGATTTGTAGCCATTATTACCTCGGAAATTTCTTCATTATTTATCCTTGTGAGCAATTCCTTAATTTTCAAACTATCAGGGGAAACTCCGTCAATAGGGGAGATTAGCCCGTGTAAAACGTGGTAAAATCCTTTATATTCGTTAGTTCTTTCAATTGCTGAAACGTCTTTTGGACCTTCTACAACGCAAATTGTGGAATTGTCACGCTTTGGATTGTTGCAAATATGGCAAATCTCTAAATCAGTGAGATTTTGACAAACTGTGCAATGTCCAATTGTTTTATGTGCGTTAATTATTGCCTGAGAAAAAGCCAAGGCATCATCTTCGGACATTGAAATAACGTAATAAGCAAGGCGTTGAGCGGTTTTCATACCAATCCCAGGTAGCTTTGCAAATTGTTCCGCCAATAAAACTAAAGGCAGTGCGTTGTTGTCAGCCATAAAGTAAACTCCTTTAAAAGATAATCGAAATAAAACCCGCCGTCAAACTAATTTTCCTACATAGCAAAACTGTGGAAAGACGAAATGAAAATTAAAGTTTAATCAAAATAAAACCCTTTGTTAAACTAATTTTCCTACATAACAAAGCTGTAAAAAGGCGAAATGCCAGCAGAGGCTCTCTGCCTAGAACATTCCTGGGATAGAAATTCCGCCTGTAATTTTGTTCATTTCTTCTTCAGAAACTCTTTCAACGTTAGCAACACCTTCGTTGAATGCTGAAACTATAAGGTCTTGAAGCATTTCGATGTCTTCAGGGTCAACTACTTCAGGCTTAATTGTTAATTCTTTAATAGTTTTTTTACCTGTCATAACGATTTCAACAGCACCACCACCAACAGAAGATTTGAATTCTCTTTGATCTAATTCTTCTTGTAAATCAGTGATTTCGCCTTGCATTTTTTGTGCTTGTTTAATCATTGCGTTCATATTTTGTGGACCGCCGCCCATTCCTTGTGGTAATCTAGCTTTCATTTTTAAAACACCTTTCTGTTTATAAAATTATAATTTATTTTTTCGTTGAATTAATATAAATAAGTATTTTTGCAAGCACCTATTTATATTCAACTTGAATATCTGAATTTTCTGCCTTTGATAATAATCTATCAACAGGACTTTGTGTCTTTTCAACCTTGTTTTCACCCGAATATTTTGCCTTAATGTCATAGTTTATCCCTGTGTGAGCCTTTACAACATCACGCAAAGAGGTTGCATTTTCCTTAATTCTAAACAAATTTATAAAGAATTCATTTTTGACTAGAATTAGCAAAATGTTGTTGTAGCAATAGGCTACAGACTCCCTCAAAGAACCAGAAACTGCTGGATTAATCTTGTCAAAACTTTCAAGAATTTCCGCCCAGCTGTCAAGTGGTTTAAACATATCTGGAGTAATTTTTGACATATCAACAGAATTTTCAGCTTGTTGTGGAGGAGTTAAAACTTTGTTTTCTGTACGTTTTTGTACAACTTTTTTAGTTTGAACACCTTCTGTTTCAAGTGTGTTAATTGTGGATTCGAGCCTTGCAATTTTACTCAAAAGCAAGTTTATATCTGCACTTTGGGAAGAATTTTCCGTTGAAGAACACAACTTTACAAGGCACATTTCAAATTCCGTCCTTTTGGAAACAGAACGAACTAGTCTTTCGTTACATTCTTGCAACAAAGTAATTTTCTCCAAAATTTTCTCTAAAGTTAAACTGTTAGCAAAGCCATTTAGTCGCTCAATTTCATCAGGCAAACAAGCTAACAAATCAGTTTTGCTTGGAACCGTTTTAACTAGCATTAAATTTCGCATTTGGGACAAAAGTTCTTCACAAAGCCTAGAAATATCCTTTGACATTGCGTAAAGATTATCCACAATTGATATGGCTTTTGTGCAATCATTTTCTATGATACTTTGAATTATGTCGAACAAGTGGTCACGTCCAGCAATTCCTGCTGCAAACGAAACCGTTTCAACAGATATATCATTGGAAAAAGAAATAGCTTGATCCAGCAAAGATAATGCATCACGCATACCTCCGTCGGCTATTTTTGCTATTAATTCCGCTGCATTTTGTTCAAGATTAATTTTTTCTTCTTGTGCTATAAAATTAAGCCTGTCCGCAATGTCTGGCGGAGTAATTCTCCTAAAATCAAACCTTTGACAACGGGAAATAATTGTTGCAGGAACTTTGTGAACTTCCGTTGTTGCAAGGATAAATTTAACATAAGATGGAGGTTCTTCCATTATTTTCAAAAGTGCGTTAAATGCGTTCACAGAAAGCATATGCACCTCGTCAATAATATAAACTTTATATTTGCAAAATTCAGGGGTGTAATTCGCCCCCTCACGCAAATCTCTTATGTCATCAACGCCATTATTACTAGCTGCGTCAATCTCAATTATGTCAGAAAGTGCTGATAAGTCAGCGTTCTTGCACACCTCACACTCAAGGCATGGTTGTCCGTCAATTGGATTTAAACAGTTTATTGCTTTAGCAAAAATTCTTGCACAAGTAGTTTTACCTGTACCTCTTGACCCTGTAAAAAGATAAGAGTGTGCGGTTTTTTCGCCCTTAATTTGATTTTGCAGAGTAGATTTAATATGAGGTTGTGACACCACATCGTCAAAAGTCAGCGGTCGCCACTTTCTGTATAAGGCTTGATAGATAAAATCACACTCCTTATTTTTAATATAAATCAAGTCAATCCGAAATATAGATGCACAGGTTTACTGCGGCACACAGAACGATCTGCTTAATGCTGCTCGGTTCCCCGCCTGACATGGTTCACAGTGAATTGTTGCACAGGACCCATGCACCTATATTTCGGATTGACCCGTTTAAATTATTTTTATAACAAGAGTTATTTTAACACAATTTAATTAAAATTTCAAGTCTTTTTTAAAATTTTTTCAAAAAAGTAAAATTAAATCTTTAAAATTCCTTTAAAATCAGCTTGAATTGTAGCTTCTATAGCAAGAGCTTCATCAAAAGTTTTCGCTACAGTTGTGTAGTAAGCTTTAAGTTTTGGCTCAGTTCCTGAAGGTCTTGCGATTACAGTTGCTTCATTATCTAAAGCAAAAACTAATATATCTGAAACTGGTAGAGTGATTTCAGTAGTTTCGCCAGTAGCAATATTTTTTGTGAATCTTCCAACATAATCAGAGAACTCAACTACTTTAAAGCCAGCAATTTCCATTGGAGGATTATTTCTAAGTTCAGACATAATTCCAGCCATTTTTTCCATTCCTGTTACGCCTTCAAATTCAAAGCTCAAAGTAGAATGTTTGTACACACCATATTTTTTGTACATATTTTCTCTTGCTTCAATAAGTGAAATTCCCTTTGATTTATAAAAAGCAGCCATTTCGCAGATTAACATTGAACCAACAACTGCGTCTTTATCACGAACATAAGTTCCTGATAAATAGCCATAACTTTCTTCAAAACCAAGTAAGTAGCTTTCTTCTTCGCCTTTTTCTTCAAGAATTGCGATTTGCTCACCGATATATTTAAATCCAGTTAGAACGTCAACTAATTTTACACCGTAATTGTCAGCAATTTTCTTGCAAATTTCTGTTGTAACAATAGTTTTTACTGCCATTGGATTTTTTGGCATTGTGCCTAAATTTGTTCTTTCTTCGCATATATATTCAAGTAGCAATGCTCCAACTTCATTACCTGAGAATAAAACGTAATCATCATCTGACTTAACAGCAATACCAACACGGTCACAATCAGGGTCAGTAGCAAGTAATAGTTCAGCACCGATTTCTTTAGAAAGTTTTAGTCCACGGTCTAAAGCTTCAGTAATTTCAGGGTTTGGGAATGGGCAAGTAGGGAAGTTTCCATCAGGCATTTCTTGCTCTTTAACAATATTTATATCAGTAAAGCCCATTGTGTCAAGGACTTTTCTTACAGGTTTATTTCCAGCACCGTTTAATGGAGTGTAGACAATTTTAATGTCGCTTCCTTTACAAACTTCTGGGTGAACTGAACGTTTCATAACTTCAGCTAGATATTTATCATTAATTTCATTTGAAATATATTCAACAGTTCCATTTTTTACAGCTTCATCAAAATCAGCTAATTTTACACCGCCGAAAATATCAACTTTTGAAATTTTATCAAGTACGATATCAGCAGCTTCACTTGTCATTTGACAACCGTCGCTTCCGTACACTTTATAACCGTTATATTTTGCTGGGTTGTGGCTTGCAGTAATCATAATTCCGCCGTCACATTTTAACTCTCTTACAGCATATGAAAGCATTGGAACTGGGTTAAGTTCAGGGTATAAGTAAACTTTTACGCCATTTGCAGCCAAAACTTTTGATGCTTCAACAGCGAAAACATCAGATTTAATTCTTGAATCATAAGCCATAGCAACAGTTGGGTTTGTAAAGCTTTCATTTAAATAGTCAGCAAAACCTTGCGTTGCTTTTCTAATTGTATAGATATTTAGGCGGAAAGTTCCTGCACCAATAACACCTCTAAGTCCAGCAGTACCAAAAGATAAGTCAAGTGCAAATCTTTCATTAATTTCGTTTTCGTTACCCTCAATCTTTGCTAATTCCTCAACAACATCTTTGTCTTCGATAGCTTTTTCACTCCATAATTTGTAAAGTTCTAACACATTTCTTGACATAAAAAAATCCCAACCTTTCATTTTATAATAATTTAAATTTTTAACAAATTGTAAACGTTTCGCTAATATTAATTATACACATTTTATTAAATTTATCAATAGAATTTATTAAAATTTAAAACTTTTTAAAATTTATTAGTTTTATAACTAAATATTGGATATAATATTGATAAAATATAGTCAAATTGACTTTTGTGTAAAATAAGGTTAATTACACTTGCACAAATTAGCATTTTGTTGTATAATTTTATTTTAGGTAGATAACTGTATATTTATTATGTGTTTTATATGGTTATCGTATTGTTACACACTAGAAAGGATTTGGAATTTTATGGATATTAATACTGTAAAATATTTGGCAGATTTAAGTAAATTAAATTTTGACGAAAAAGAACTTGAGCATATGGCTCACGATATGACGGACATTATCGCTTTAATGGATACTATTAAAGATATTGATGTGACTTATGACCCGCTTAAAGACAATAAAAACTTGCACATTAAAGACCTTAGGGAAGATGCTGTTTTACCATCATTTAAGACTGAAAATATTCTTGCTAATGGCGTAAATGCTAATAACTGCTTTGTTGTGCCTAAAGTTGTTGAATAATATAAAAATTGAAAGGAATAGGTGTTAAAACGATGGACGTTGTTTCAACTAAAATTAGAGAATTGCGTAAACTTCTTGATAATAAAGAAATTTCCGCTACTGAATTAACTCAAAGCTATATTGATAGAATTGAAAAATATAATGATAAATATGAAGTTTTTATCACTAAAACTTCTGAACAAGCTCTTGAGAGTGCTAAAGAGGCTCAAAAAATTATTGATGGAGGGAACGCTCCTGCTCTTTGCGGAATTCCTCTTGCTATTAAAGATAACATTTGTACAAAAGATGTTAAAACTACTTGTTCTTCACGAATTTTGGAAAACTTTGTACCACCTTACAATGCTACTGTTATGGAAAAATTGAACAAGAGCAATATTGTTATGCTTGGTAAGGTTTCTATGGACGAGTTTGCAATGGGCGGTTCTAACCAAACTTCTGCTTTTGCTAAAACGAAAAATCCATTTGACGCTGAAAGAGTTCCTGGTGGTTCTTCCGGTGGTAGTGCTGCTGCTGTTGGTGCTTCACTTTGTGCTGCGTCCCTTGGTTCTGATACTGGTGGTTCAATCCGTCAACCTGCTGCTTTTTGCGGTGTTACTGGGATTAAGCCTACTTATGGACGTGTTTCACGTTACGGATTGGTAGCTTTTGCTTCCTCCCTTGACCAAATTGGACCTATTGCTAAAGATAGCCACGATTGCGGTTTGATATTAAACGAAATTTGTGGTTTTGATATGCATGACGGCACTTCTTCTCGTGAAAATGTTGTTGATTTTACTTCAAAAATTGGACAATCTGTTAAAGGTATGAAAATTGCTTTGCCTACAGAATTTTTTGCTGAGGGAATTGATGATGTAATTAGACAAGCTGTTCTTAAGGCGGCTGATGCTTATAAATCTATGGGTGCGGAAATTGTTGATTGCTCAATGCCTTCACTTAAATATGCAATTCCAGCTTATTACTTGATTTCTTCTGCGGAAGCTGCTTCAAATTTATCACGTTATGACGGTGTTAAATATGGTCACAGAGCAGAAGACATTAGCAGTTATGAAGATTTAATTAGAAAATCCCGTTCTGAAGGCTTTGGTGACGAAGTTAAGAGAAGAATTTTACTTGGAAACTATGCTCTTTCAAGCGGATACTATGATGCTTATTACAGAAAAGCAATGGCTCTTAAACAACGTATTAAAGAAGAATATAATGCTTTATTATCACAATATGATGTGATTTTAACTCCTACAACAGCTACAACTGCTTATAAAACTACTGAAAATGTTGATGACCCTGTTAAAATGTATCAAGCTGACATTTGTACAGTTACTGCTAACATTGCGTCACTACCTGCACTTTCAACTACTTGTGGTTATGACGAAAAAGGACTTCCTATTGGTATGTCTTTAATCGGAAAATCCTTTGATGAAGCTACATTAATTCAAGTTGCTGATGCTTTTGAACAAACTTTTGTTCCTGTAGCTCCTATACTATAAGGAAAGGAATTGTTATACTATGAATAAATATATTACCGTTATTGGTCTTGAAATACACTCAGAACTTTTGACTAATTCAAAGGTTTTCTGTAATTGCTCCGCTGAATTTGGTGGTGACCAAAATACTCGTGTTTGTCCTGTTTGTACAGGTATGCCTGGTACTTTGCCTGTTATTAATCATAATGCAGTTGAATATGCTGTAAAAGCTGGGTTCGCTCTTGGTTGTGATATTAATAAATTCTCAACTTGGGACAGAAAAAACTACTTTTACCCTGACCTTCCTAAGGCTTATCAAATTTCTCAACTTTACCACCCACTTTGCGTGAATGGTTCTGTTTCTATTGAAGTTGATGGAGTTAAAAAAGATGTTAGAATTCATCAAATTCACCTTGAAGAAGATGCTGGAAAACTTATTCATGACGATTTAAATAAAGTTTCTCTTGCTGACTATAATAGATGCGGTGTGCCACTAATTGAAATCGTTTCTGAGCCTGATTTGCGTTCTGCTGAAGAAGCTAAGACTTATGTTGAACAAGTAATTTTGTTACTTCAATATGCTGGGGTTTCTGACTGTAAACTTGAAGAAGGTTCAATCCGTTGTGACGTAAATATTTCTTTGATGAGAGAAGATGCGACTGAATTTGGTACTCGTGCTGAAATCAAAAACTTAAACTCACTAAAAAGTATTGTTAGAGCTATTGAATTTGAAGAAAAAAGACAAGCTGCACTACTTGATGCTGGGGAAAAAGTTGTTCAAGAAACAAGACGTTTTAACGACAACCGTGGCGAAACTATGTCTATGAGAAGTAAAGAAAATGCTCATGACTATAGATATTTCCCTGAGCCAGATATTTTACAAGTGAATTTTACTGACGAAGAATTGGCTGAAATTAAAGGAAAACTTCCTGTAATGCCTGACATTCGTTTTGATAAATATGTAAATGAATATAAATTAGCTGTTAAAGATGCGAAAATTATCGTAAATTCACGTTTAGTTTCCGATTTTTATGACGAAGTTTTAGCTGTTTATAATAACCCAAAATCTGTAACTACTTTTGTTTTAAATGAGCTTTTAAGACGTGTTAATTTAGGGGAAGTTTCTCTAGAAAAATTACCGTTTACTGCACAGGATTTCGCTCTAACTGTACAAATGTCTGATGAAGAAAAAGTCTCTAAAGACGATGCTAAATTAATCCTTAGATACATGATTGAAACAGGTAAAAAACCTATGGATATCGCTAAGGAAAATGGATTCTTAATTGAAATTGACACTGAAAAAGTTGATAGCGTTATCAATGATGTTTTGGCTGAAAATAAAGAAATTGTTGACCAATATTTAGGCGGAGAAGTTAAGGTTTTCTCATTCTTAATGGGTAAATCTAACAAGGCTCTTAAAGGTGTTGCTACTCCTAAAGTTGTAAAAGAAACTTTAGAGAAAAAATTGGCTTCTCTTATGAGCGAGGTTACTACTGAAAAAACTGAGGAAACTGAAGTTGTTTCTGAAGCTTTCTCAACTGAAAATATGACGTTATACAAAAATGATGAAAAGTATGTTCCAGTTGAAAAAACTAACTATAGAACTCTTGATGGTACAAGTTTGATAACTGAATATACCGTTAAACACGCTTTAGAAAATGTTGGAAAAGTTATTAAGTTTTCTGGTTGTGTTCATAAAGTTAGAAATATGGGAAGTATCTCATTTATCGTTGTGAGAACTGGACGTAATCTAGTTCAAACTGTTTATAGTGCAAGCGATTGCAAAGATAAAATTGATAACATTAAAGAGGGAATTTACATTAATGTTGCGGGTACAGTAGTTGAAAATAAAAATGCTCCTGACGGTGTTGAAATTGCACTTTCACAGCTTACTGTTATGTCAACTCCAAAAGCTGAATACCCATTGAAAATTTCTCAAGGAAAACTAAATTGTTCTATTGATTTGAATCTTGATTACCGTTCAGTTTCTTTAAGAAATCCACTTGAAAGAGCTGTTTTCAAATTGCAAGAAGGTGTAGTTCAAGGATTTACTGCTTTTATGATTGAAAACAACTTTACACAAGTTAACACTCCTAAAATTGTTGCGCAAGGTGCAGAGGGTGGAGCGAACATTTTCCACTTAGAATACTTTGGAAAACAAGCTTTCTTAAACCAATCACCACAGTTCTATAAACAAACTTGTGTTGCTTTCTTTGACAGAGTTTTTGAAATTAACCCTGTTTACAGAGCGGAAAGACACGCAACTTCTCGTCATATTAATGAATATATCGGTCTTGACTTCGAAATGGGCTTCATCGATAGTATGAATGACGTTATGAATATGGAAACTGCTATGCTTAAATATTTAATGGAATATTTAAAAGAGCATTATGCTTATGAAATTGAAATGCTTGGTGCAGATATTCCTACAATTGAAAATATTCCTTCTATTACTTTTGTTGAGGCAATGGAAATTGTTAAGACAAATAAGGGTGGAAACAACAAATTTGACCTTGACCCTGAGGACGAAGTTTTCCTTTGCGAATATGCTAAGAAAAATTGGGGAAGTGAATTTGTTTTCGTTACTCATTTTCCAGCTGCAAAGCGTCCATTCTATGCAATGAATGACCGTGAAGACCCAAGAACAGCTTTGAGTTTCGACCTTTTATTTAGAGGACTTGAAATTACAACTGGTGGGCAAAGAATTCACGATTATGATGAATTAGTTGGAAAAATGACTGATATGAAAATGGATATTGAAGATTTCTTGTCTTATCTTGATGTGTTCAAATACGGTATGCCTCCTCATGGTGGTTTAGGTATTGGACTTGAAAGATTGTTGATGAAGCTTCTTAACTTAACAAATATTCGTCACACTAGTATGTTCCCAAGAGATATTAATAGACTTTTACCTTAATTTAAATAGTAAAAAACAGCAGGAAACCGAATTTGGTTTCCTGCTGTTCATTTTTAATAAAGACTTAATTAGCTTTTATTTTTATTGGCAAAGCCTTTTTTAATGCAATTGAAACAACTGTTGCAACAATGATTTTTACTCCATCGCCAATTAAAAATGGAACAACGCATGCCATTACTGCGGGAATTAATTCTGCCCCCGACAAAATCATATACCATATAGTCCCAAAAGTATATAGAACAATTGTTGCTAAAATCATTCCTATAGGAAGAAGTTTAGCGTTAAATTTCTGTGAGAAAAGTCCTACAATTAAGGCAACGAAAATGTATCCAATTATGTAACCGCCTGTGCTTCCGAAAAGGACGGAAACACCTCCACGAAACATAGAAAATACAGGAATTCCTACCAAACCAAGTAAAACATAAACAACTTGTGAAATTGTTCCATACTTTGCTCCTAAAATTGCGCCCGCAAGGTAGATTGCAAAGGTGGCTAAATTGATTGGAACGGGAACCATTGGAATTGCAATTTGCGAAAATGCAGCGGTTAATGCTGCGAAAAGCCCACAAAGGACTAAAGATAATGTTTTTGTCATAAAATTATTCTCCTTTTCTAATTGTTAACTAAAAATAAAACAAAGTTAACAATTAGAATTATAACAGAAAATAAAAAAAAGTCAAGCTATTTTCGTAAGTTTTCAAAAAAATCTGACAGAATTTTACTGCATTCATCTTTTAAGACACCGCTTTTCATAAAAGGTTTGTGGTTAAAAGGAAATTCAAACATATTCATAACAGATTTTAGACAACCCGTTTTTTCATCATCAGCACCAAAAACAACTCTATCTAGTCGAGAGTTGATAATTGCACCACAGCACATGGGACAAGGTTCAAGGGTTACATATAAAACGCAGCCAGAAAGACGCCATGTGCCAAGATTTTTGGTTGCATCTTGAATAGCATTAATTTCTGCATGACCAAGTGGGGAATTATCTCGCTCCTTAGTGTTGTAGCCCTCGCCTATAATATTTCCTGTTGATTTCTCTACAATAACGCAGCCTACAGGTATATCAGCGGTTAAAATAGCTTTTGAAGCAAGTTCAATTGCTTTCTCCATATAAAAAAAATCAGTTTCCAAAAAAATCTCTCCCTTATGATTAATTAAAATCATTATACTATATAATAGGAAATAAATAAATAGAAATTTAGAATTATTAAACTTTATATTAAAAAGTAAGGGGTTAAACACTTAATAAGGGCGAAAATGTAAGGTTGAATTTGTATAATAATTAAATTAAATATATGAAAAAGATAAAAAATGTTGAATAATAGCTGATAAATAGATAATAATAACTAAAAAAGTAAATAAATGTAAAAAAACCACAAAAACCTGTTGACAAAGAGGTAGAAAAGGTATATAATAAATAAG
>CAYJLB010000063.1:0-12642 GCA_964370845.1 uncultured Oscillospiraceae bacterium | reverse complement strand
TAATAAGTGAATCCTCGATCACTCATAAAATCTCTTGCATATGATAACATTGCTGAATGAAGTCTTGCAATATCACCACATAAGTAATAAAAACCGTTACCGCTGGTTTTTCTTGCGCTATCAATGTCAATTCCCTTTAATTTTTCCATAATTTCAACGTGATAAGGAACTTCAAACTCAGGTACAAAAGGATCTCCATATCTTTCAACTTCAACATTTTCGCTGTCATCTTTACCTAAAGGCACTGTATCAGAAATAAAGTTTGGAATAACAAGCATAATTTCTTTTACTTTTTCTTCAAGAATAGCTTCGTTTTTTTCGCATTCTTCAAGTTCAGCACCAATTGCTCCAACTTTAGCTTTCACAGCTTCAGCTTCTTCTTTTTGTCCTTTAGCCATTAATGCCCCAATTTCTTTTGAGATTACTTTTCTTTGGTTACGAAGTCCGTCAGCTTTAGTTTTTTCTTCTCTAAATTGTTTGTCAAGCAATACAACTTCGTCAACTAAAGCAAGCTTGCTATCTTGAAACTTCTTTTTAATATTTTCTTTCACAAGTTCAGGGTTTTCTCTTATATATTTAATATCAATCATTTTATGTTCTCCTAAATCTAAATTTAATTAATTATTTTCGTTTTTTATTTCACTCATTACTTTTGCGATTAATGCAAGGTCCTCTTTATTGAAAAATTCAATTTGAATTGTTCCTGCTCCTTTTTTACTAGCATTTACTTTAACTTTTCGTCCAATTTCATTTTTTAATGAAAGTTCAACTTCAGTAAAATAGGAATCTCTTGACTTTATTTGTCTTTCTTCATCGTCTTTTCCTAGATTTGAAACTATTTTTTCTAAGCTTCTAACAGTCAATCCTTCTGAAATACATTTTTTTGCAAGTTCATTGCATAAATTTTCATTGTCAATTCCAGCAAGAATTTTTGCATGTCCAACGGAAAGCTCTCCACTTCTCAAAAATTCTTGTACATCTTTAGGTAAGTTCAATGTTCTCAAAGCATTTGCAACAACACTTCTCGACTTTCCAACAATTTTTGCCACAACTTCTTGAGTCATGTTATAATTGTCAATTAAATCTTTATAACCTTTAGCTTCTTCAATTGGATTTAAATTTTCTCTTTGTAAATTTTCAATTAAAGCAGCTTGCATAGTTTCCTTATCGGAAAGCTCTTTTATTATAACAGGAATTTCGTCCATAGCAAGCATTCTACAAGCTCTCCAACGACGTTCACCAGCGACAATTTGATAACTTCCATTGTCCATAGGTCTAACCAGTAAAGGCTGTAACAAGCCATGTTGCTTTATAGAATCAGCTAAAGTTTCAATTGCCTCGTCATCAAAATCCATTCTCGGTTGTTCCTTGTTTGGTTCAATGTCAGATAACCTAATCATTTGTGACACTGTTTGTTCTGTTGAATTTTCAAAGAACAACGCGTCCATTCCCATTCCAAGTCCTCTTTTTTTACTCATTATTTAGAAACCCCCTCCTTTTTTTTAGCTGTAGTTTTCTTTCTACTTCTTTTTAAAAATTCTTCTGCAAATTGCACATATGCTTTTGAGCCCGCAGAACTCTTATCATAATAATAAACAGGTTTCCCGAAACTCGGTGCTTCCGAAAGTGTTATATTTCTAGGAATAACAGTGTCATATACTTTTTTGCTATAATGTTTTTTAACCTCGGCAACTACTTGTGATGTAAGGTTATATCTTCCAACGTGCATTGTAAATAAAATCCCCTCAATATCAAGATTAGGATTGTAGTGAGTTTTTACACGTTTTATTGTGTCGTTAAGTTGTGTCAGTCCTTCTAGTGAGTAGAATTCACATTGCAGTGGAATTAAAACTGTGTCACAAGCAACAATTGCGTTTAGGGTTATTATGCTCAAAGATGGTGGACAATCTATCAAAATATAATCAAATTTATTCTTTATAGTAAGAATTTGCATTTTTAGTCTTTGTAAGCGATTATCCATTGTAGATAATTCTATTTCAGCTCCAGCAAGTTTTTGTGCAGAAGTTACAACAAAAACATTCTTAAACTCCGTCTGAATAATAGATTCGTCAATTCGACAAGCTCCGATTAACACTTCATACACAGTATTTTTAACAGTTTTTTTTCTAATTCCAAATCCGGTAGTAGTATTTCCTTGTGCATCAATGTCAATTACAAGAACTTTTTTGCCTTTTGCGCCCAAAATTCCAGCTAAATTAACAACTGTAGTAGATTTTCCTACCCCACCTTTTTGATTAGAAACAGCAATTACTTTACCCATTTATATTTCACTCATATGCAAAAAATCATTAAACATATGAATTTTGCACCGCCTTTCAAATATTTATTTTCTGTACCGTTTTATTATAACATTTTTTTTTCTATTTGAAAAGGGGAAATTTCAACAATTGTTTCACGTGGAACAATTTATTTTCAACAAAAAAGTGCAAAAGAAATTTCAAAAACTTCTTTTGCACTCTATTAACTAGTTTCTAGGGATTTTTATGTAATATTCTATATATTTCTCATTTTCAACTTTTTTCATTGCGGCTTGAATTCCCGCCATTTTAACAGTTTCGACCGCTCTATTGATTGTATTTGAGAACAATCGAACATCTTTAAACAATATTGCACGTTTTTTAAAGTCTGCTAACTCTTTTTCTTTGACAAACATCTTTTCTATGTATTTTTCAGTTTGTTCAACATTTAACTGCAACTTTGCAATTTTATCAATTGTTTCACTTCTTTTTTCTGGGTCACCGATTTTTAATAAAGCCCTTGCATGCCTTTCTGTTAAACCATAATCGGAAATCTTTCTTTTATCAATCTCACTATGTTTAAGCAATCTCAATTTATTAGCGAGTGTTGATTGCGCCATACCTAATCGGATTGCAGCATCTTCTTGAGTCATACCATACAGCTCAATTAAATTTGCTATAGCAAAAGCTTCTTCAAAAAAGGATAAATCACTTCTTTGAATATTCTCCACTAACGCAAGGAGAGCAGAAGTCCTCTCCGTCATTTCCATTATTATACAAGGAATTACATTTAATCCCGCCAATTTAGCCGCTCTAAGCCTTCTTTCTCCTGAAACAAGTTCATATATTTCGCCGTTTTTACGCACTGTAAGAGGTTGAATTAATCCATCGATTCTAATACTTTCCGATAAGTTTACAAGTTCATCATTATCAAAATGAAATCGTGGCTGATGAGGATTTGGTATGATTTTTTCAATTTCCAATTCAACTACTTTATTTACAGTTTTAACTTTAGTCTGTGAAAATATTGCCATAATCGTGTTCCTTTCTTCTTTCTCTATATATTTATTGCAAAAAAATAAGACGTTTACTAAATATAGTATAACATCTTATTATTACAATTTCTATATATTATTACATTAATATATCGCAGAAAGAACTAGCATTCTACAGGAAAACGTTTATTATAGCGGTTTTTTTGTCATTTGAGATTTATTGCGTGGGTATTTTGTCGAAGTTTGCGATATTTTTTTTATTACAATTAGAGTTCTTTTGTCGTTTTCTTTAGTTGGAAGGGAATAATTTTCAACTTGTTCGATTGCTCCACCCAATATTCTTATAGCATTTTTAGCATATTGCAATTCGTCGTCACCATTAGACCCTTTTAAAGCCACAAAATAGCCTCCTACTTTCACATAAGGCAAACAATACTCACATAGGACCGAAAGGGGAGCCACAGCTCGCGCAGTAGCTATATCAAATTGCTCACGATACATTTTATCATTTCCAAAATCCTCAGCTCTACCATGTATAGTTTTTGCGTCAAGGCCAATTGTATTTGCAACTTCATTTAAAAAATTAACTCTTTTGTTTAAACTATCAAGCATTGTTAAATCAATAGTTCTATTCATTATTTTCATTGGGATTGAAGGGAAACCTGCCCCTGTTCCAACATCTATTAAACTAGAATTTTCCGGGTACTTGAAATATTTAAATGGCAAAATACTGTCCAAAAAGTGCTTAATAACTATATCAGTAGGGTGTAAAATAGCTGTCAAATTCATTCGACTATTCCATTCAACCAATAATTTTGAATAATTTAAAAAATCTTCGTATTGCTTTTCAGTAAGTTCAAAACCGCTTTCTTTGAAAATATCTTGTACTTTTTCAATAGACGGTATCATTAACTTTTCCCCCTTTGTTCAAGCCAAATAAGTAAAACAGATACATCTGCTGGGTTTACACCCGAAATTCTTGAAGCTTGTCCTACATTTAGTGGCTTAATTTTGTTAAGTTTTTCTGCCGCTTCCAGCCTTAAACCTTTGATTTCTTTGTAATCAATTTCATTATCTAAAATTTTGTTTTCTAACTTCTGCATAGTTTGAACTCTATCAAGTTGAATTGCAATATAACCTTCATACTTAATATTCAACTCAACCTGTTCTTTTACCTCATAAGGCAAATCCATTCTATCAGCATCAAATGGCTTCAATTCTTCATATTTTACCTGTGGACGTTTAATAAGTTCCCCTAATTTACAACCAGTAGAAAGCGGAGTTGTTCCAATTGAAGTTAAATATTCATTCATTTCAGAGGACGGTTTTGCATTAACTTTAAGAATACGAGATATTTCACTTTCAATCATGTCTAATTTAGCTTGCAATTTATTATATCTTTCCTTTGAAATTAGTCCAATTTCATAACCTATTGGAGTTAAACGTTTGTCGGCATTATCTTGCCTTAAAAGTAACCTATATTCGCTCCGTGAAGTCATCATTCTATAAGGGTCAGACACTCCTTTTGTCACCAAATCATCTATTAAAGTTCCAATATATGAGTTTGAACGCTCCAAAATCAACTGCTTTTTTCCTAAAATTTTCAATGAAGCATTTATTCCAGCCACTAAGCCTTGTGCCGCAGCTTCTTCATATCCAGAAGTTCCATTAAATTGCCCAGCACCGTATAAACCCTTGATTTTTTTGAACTCTAAGGTTGGAAGAAGTTCCGTCGGGTCACAGCAATCATACTCAATTGCATAGGCATTTCGCATTATTTCAACATTTTCAAGTCCTTTTATTGTCTGCAAATACTTAATTTGAATATCTTCGGGTAGGGAAGTGGACAACCCTTGTAAATAATATTCATCGGTATCAAGTCCCATAGGTTCGATGAAAACTTGATGCCTTTCTTTATCAGCAAAGCGAACAATTTTATCCTCAATTGACGGACAATACCTTGGTCCATGCCCCTCTATATTTCCCGAATACATAGCAGATTTAGTGATATTATCCCTTATAACCCTGTGAGTTTCCTCATTTGTATAGCAAATATAGCAAGAAACTTTATTTTCAAGCTTTCCAGTTGTTTCAAATGAAAAAGGAGTGATAAATTCGTCGCCGTCCTGTTTTTCTAAAACATCAAAATTGATACTTCGTTTATGAACTCTAGCTGGTGTTCCTGTCTTAAATCGTCTTACAGTAAGTCCCAATTCACGCAGATTATCTGAAAGAAAAGTTGATGGTAAACAACTATCAGGCCCACTAGGATAATTTGTATGTCCAACATGAATTCTTCCATTCAAATATGTTCCAGTGCAAATTATGGCACTTTCAACTTTATATAAACCTTTAATTCTTGTTTCAACAGAAACAACTTTATCATTTTCCGTGTGAATTGCAACAATTTCACCTTGTTTAATATCCAAATTTTCTTGTTCTTCAAGCACTTTTTTAATGTGCTTATGATAAGAAGTTCGGTCAGCTTGCACTCTTAAACTATGTACAGCAGGACCTTTTCCCTTATTTAACATTCTACTTTGGATGAAAGTTTTATCGGCAACTTTACCCATTTCTCCACCTAATGCATCAACTTCACGGACTAAATGTCCTTTTGCAGAGCCGCCAATAGACGGATTACAAGGTAAATTACCTATTTGGTCGAGAGAAATTGTAAATAGCACAGTTTTTCTCCCAAGACGTGCAGAAGCAAGGGCAGCTTCAATTCCAGCGTGCCCACCACCTATTACAGCAACTTCATATTCGCCCATATAATTATTTTCCATTTTATATCAAATCCTTATTTCATTACTAAAAATTGTTATTCTTTAACAATTTTGTTCCACGTGGAACAATTTATTTTCCCACACAAAATTTAGCAAAAATATTATCTACAACAGCGTCAGTAATTTTTTCTCCTGTTAATTCTAACAAATATTGACAAGCTCTGTCAAGTAAAACCGTTACAGCATCAAATGTTTCGCCAAAATTCAATGCTTCAAAAGCAACTTTAGTATCATTTAAAGCTTTTGTTAAACAATCACGTTGTCTTTCATTAGAAATAATTCCCTCATTTAGATTAAAATTTGAACTAATAAATATTTCATTCAAATTTGCAGTTAAAACATCTTTTCCAATGCCATTCATTGCAGAAATTTCAATAACTTTTTCAAAATTATCTTCCACAATTTTTTTATCAAGGACATTTTCTAAATCAGATTTATTTATAATTGCAATTCTATGTTTATTTGAAATGATTTTCATTAACTCGAAATCATTATCAGAAAGGGGAGTAGAGTTATCAAAAACTGCTAACACCAAGTCAGCTTGCTCCATTTTTTTCTTTGCTAAATCCACACCGATACCCTCAACTTGGTCGGAAGTTTCACGAATTCCAGCTGTATCAGAAATATTCAAAATTAAATCTCCAAGTCGCAATCTTTCCTCAACTACATCACGAGTTGTTCCGGCAATATCGGTTACAATACTTCTATCAAAACCCAAAAGCATATTCATCAAAGTTGATTTTCCTACATTTGGTTTACCTACAATTACAGTATTGATGCCCTCTCGTAGGATTTTTCCTGTTTCATATTCGCTAGATAATAGTTCTAACTTAGAAAGCACTTCGCCCAATCTTGAGATAAATTCTTCTTGCGTTAAATCAGAAATATCTTCGTCAGGGTAGTCAACCCACACGGATAATTCCGCTAAAATAGATAAAATATCCTCTTTCACATCACTAATCCGCTGAAAAAGTTTTCCTTCTCTAACTGAACTTGCTGCCCTTAAAGCTTGTTCACTTTCTGCATTAATGGTATCAATAATTGCTTCAGCTTGGGTCAATGAAAGCTTTCCATTTAAAAAAGCTCTTTTTGTGAATTCCCCAGAACTTGCAAGTTCACAGCCACTATTTATAATTAATTGCAAAACTTTTTTAGTAACATAAATTCCACCGTGACAAGAAATTTCACAAACATTTTCCCCAGTGAAACTTTTCGGAGCACGAAATACAGTTAGTATACCTTCGTCAACTTCATCTTCTCCGTCAAATATTTTTCCAAAGGCACAAGTATACCCACTCATATCCTTAACCGATTTATTTGAAATAGGTGAAAAAACTTTTTCTGCAATTTCAAATGCTTTTTCACCTGAAATCCTAATTACTGAAATTCCTCCCACAGCAAGGGGAGTAGCAATAGCTGCAATGGTAGACATTAAACAAAACCACCTTTCAAAACAAAAGAGCAAACCTACAAAAGGATTGCTCTTGTTTATAAAAATAGGGCAAATCCTATTTTAATTAAAACTCAATTTTTGAATATAATCCACTTCCGATATTATCTTCTGGTCGTGGTTTCTTATAATCTTTTTCGAAAGAAGTTGAAATATCGAATTCTTTCTTTTTATATGGAGGACGCTTATTATTGTTATGATTATTGTTTCTATCGTTATTATTTCTGTGATTTCCGCCATTTCCATGATGTTGTCCACCATTTTTTCTTGGAGGTCTTCTATTTAATGAAGTAATAACAACTTTTCTATAAGGTTCATCTCCAACAGAATGAGATTTTGCACCTTCAATTTCAGAAACTACAGAGTGAATAATTCTTCTTTCAAAAGGATTCATAGGCTCTAGAGTAGAAGAACGACCCGATTTAACAACATTTTTAGTAATTTTTTCAGCAAGAGCAACAAGTTGTTTTTCACGTCTTGCTCTAAAACCTTTACAATCTAAGCTAATTCTAAAATAATCTTTATTTCCTCTATTAGCAACTAAAGAAGCTAAATATTGAATAGAATCTAAAACTTCACCTTTTTTACCAATAATATTTTCTACATCAGTTCCACCAATTTCAATCATAGCGGAAGTTTCTTCTTCGGTAACAGTTGTAGTAACATCAGCAATTCCAAGGCCGATAAACATTTTTTTGATATATTCACAAGCAATATCAATAATACTAGGATTATAAGTTGCCAAAACTTTAGCTTCACCTTTTATTTTTCCAAAAAGTGATTTTTTTGGTTCTTCAACTATTTCAAATGTAATTTTTTCAGCAGGAACACCAAAATTTAAAGCGGCAACTTCTTTAGCTTCTTCAATAGTCTTACCAATGAAATATTCGTTCATATTTTACCCCATTTCCACCACATTTTAAGTGGTAATTCTTAAATTATATTATTATTTGGCAATTATTCTTCTGTGTATTCATCACCATATTTTTCAGCCATTCTTTTTCTTGCTTCATTTAAAGTTTTTCTTTGAACTTCTTTTAATTCAGATTTTGATAATTTTACATCGTCGCTATCTTCATCGGAAGAACTATTTTTAACAGGTGCACCATTTGCAACAGCTTGTGCTTTTTGTGCTTCAAGCATTCTATCATACATAGATTTTTTTCCGTTTGTTTTCTTTTTAGTTTTAGCTTTTGCAAAAACTTTTTCCAATCTTTTTTCTGTATAGAAAGAGTAGAGAATAAATGATTGCAAAAACATAAATGCAGAGGACCAAATCCAGTAAATACCTAGCCCTGCTGGGAATGAGAATGCGATAATTGCAGAGAATACAGGTGAGAAATATAAAAGGAATTTTCCACCAGGTTGTGAAGGTGTTCTATCAGTTCTATATCTTTTTGCTTTATGTTGTGTAAATAAAGTATAACAAATATTTACAAGGAAAGAAACGATAGGTACTAAAATAAGAATATTTGTAAAAGATGGAACCATTCCAAGGTCAAGTCCAAAGAATGTATAATTAAATTCAGAAATTGAAGTTACAAATTCTGTACCAAGTTCATTAAATACTTCTGGAGCTTCTTGAACTGCTTTAATAATATAAGTATCAGGCGTTGCTGTAATAGAACTATCAGAAACATCTTTTACAACATCAATAGATGCTTTATTTGCAAGAAGAATATCCCTTGCACTATTAATAGTATCTTGACTAAACTCCAAAATATGGTGAATTGGTCGTCTTACTACATCATAAAGACCCATAAGGATAGGCATTTGAATTAAAAGTGGAAGACAACTTCCCATTGGGTTAACTCCTTCTTCAGCATGGAGTTTCATAGTTTCTTCATTTAATTTTTCTTTATTATTTGCATATTGTTTTCTTAGTTTATCAATTTTTGGTTGAACCATTTGTCCTTTAACAAGACTTATATGCTGTTTTACAGCAAGTGGGAATAAAACTAATTTTGTAATTAATGTAAATAGAATTAACGCTAAACCATAGTTACTAAAAAGCAAATCATAACAAAACCTCATTATAAATGCAAAAGGTATTGCAATAAAATCAAACATAAATATTTTACCAACTTTCTTCGAAATATAATTAAATATTTCTATTATAAATTATTATATAAAATTAAATAGTATTAAAACAATACATATTAATATTTTTTTCTTTTCCTAAAAATATAAAATTCTTCAGGAACATGATCAACGCCCCCAAGACTCCACGGATTACACCGCATAATTCTCCAAGCAGAGAGAATAAAACCCTTAAAAAATCCATGTTTTAAAAATGCCTTCATTGCATAACTAGAGCAAGTAGGATAATATTTACAACAAGGAGGTTTCAAAGGTGAAATAAATTTTCTATAAACTTTTATTATTAAAATAAAAAACCATTTCATATTATCATTTTTTTTCTTTATTTTTATTCTTATTAAAGTTCGTTTTCTTATTTTTATCAGGGTTCAACATTCTAGGGATTGCCCTTTTAACGAAAAATTGTTCAATTTCGGTGGATTTAACATTTTCAATTCCTTCTCTTGCCACAATTACAATATCAAATCCAATAGGAAATAAAAGCTCACTTTTTATATAAGCAGCTTTCATTTTTCTTTTCGCACTATTACGCAAAACAGCATTACCTATTTTCTTACCCGTAGTAAAACCAATTCTATTAAAAGAAGCATTATTCTTCAAATAATATACAACACATGAATTTGATGCAATAAAGCTACCTTTATTATAAAGCTTTAAAAAATCCTTATTCTGATTAAAAATCTTTGTAAATAACATTTAATGCACCAAATCCCTATATCGTATTAAAAAGAAAGACCACAAATAATGTGGTCAAGAGCTGTAAAAAAACAAGGCAAAATTAATAAGTTAATCTAGCTCTTCCTCTTGCACGTCTACGAGCAAGAACTTTACGTCCATTTCTAGTAGACATTCTTTTTCTAAAACCATGTTCTTTTTTTCTATGAAGTTTTTTAGGTTGGTATGTTCTTTTCATTCGCTTTTTCCCTCCTTTTTTAAACAAAGAGCGTTATTTTTATTTTATATAAACGAAACTCTCTTTCTGTAAAATACATCATTAGATATGATTAAATTATCATACCCTTGCAATATAATAGTATAACTTATAAATATAGTATCTGTCAAGTAAAATCAGCAATTTTTTTTATTTTTTTGAAAATTTTTTATTACATAGATAAATCTTTTTACTATTATACTAAAATTACTGAAAAAAAGCAATAGAATTTTTCCTAAAACCTAGTTTATTTTTCAACATCACTATTGTAATTATTCTAAATTTATGATATAATTTTAAAGATAATAATTTATTGTGGAGTTTTATACTATAATTTAGATATTCCACAAAATTTGGGAGGTAAATAATTAATGAATTCCTTTTCGGACATATTTGAAGATGTAAAAAAATATTGCCGTCTTGACCCTAACGTAAGTGAAATCGGGTATAACCGCTGGATAAAAGTAATTGAACCATTAAAACTTGAAAATGGTACTGCTTTTCTTTCTGTAGAAAATGATTTTATAAAAAATACTACTCTATCCGTTTATGCTGATATAATTAAAAAAGGGTTTCTTGAAACTTTGGGCTTTGATGTTGAAATAAACATTACGGTAAGACCACCTGATGAGTCTGCTCTTTTTTACAGCGAAGAACTTAATAAAATGGACGAGCTTGATAAAACTTATTCAAGAGCAAATTATGAACTTACTTTTGATAACTTTATTAAAGGTAAGTCTAATGAACTAGCTTATGCTTTTTGTACGGCGGTTGCGGGAAAAAATACAACTGATACAAATACATATTCAAAAGACGTTTTTAACCCACTTTTTATATACGGTGATTCCGGCCTTGGAAAAACCCACTTATTAAAAGCAATTTATCATGAAATAATTACAAATAATCCTGAATTATCAATTATTTATACTACGGGTGAAAATTTTACTAATGAACTTATTAAAGCAATTGGAGATAAAAATACTGCTGAGTTTCACCAAAAATATAGACAGCTAGATTATTTGCTAGTTGATGATATTCAATTTATTGCTGGAAAAGATTCTACTCAAGAAGAATTTTTCCATACTTTTAATGAACTTTATAATTTAGGTAAGCAAATTGTACTTACTTCTGATATTCCTCCTTCAAAAATGAAAAAATTTGAGGATAGAATAAAAAGCCGTTTTGTATTAGGTGTTCAAGTTGACGTTCAACCACCTGATTTTGAAACTAGAATGGCTATTATAAAAAGAAAAGCTGAACTTTTAAATTTAAATCTACCTGACCCTGTTGCAAGAATTATTTGTGAGAAAATTAAAGCAAATATTCGTCAACTTGAGGGTGCTGTAAATAAAATTAAAGGAATTACAATGTTTTCAAATGAAATTCCTAATGTTGCTATGGCACAAAAGGTTGTAAAAGAAAATTTAATTGATAGTCAGCCTACTGAAATTTCTGTAGACAAAATTTTACAAGAAGTAGCAGCTTACTTTAATGTATCTGCTGATGATATTCGTTCACAAAATAGAAATGCACAAATTTCACTTGCACGAAAAGTTGCTATTTATATTGTAAGAGAAATTAAACAGCTTTCATACTCATTAATTGGTGACGAATTTAAACGTGACCATTCTACAATGACAATTTCTTATCGTGATATTAAGAAAACAATTGACAAAAACCCAGATTTTAAAGAGTCAATTGAAGATATTATGAAAAATATAAAAGAAAACTAAAATAAATTTTGATATTTTTCAAATTACTTTTCAACAATTGTTAATTTCGAAAATATATGGATTTATAAGGATTTATATTATCTTTTCAAAGATTTTAACATTTTTAGATAGATTAAAATCACAGAAAATTGTTAAAACTTAAATAATGAGATTAAATAATAATTTTTTCAACAGAATTATTAACAATTAACAAACATATAACACAAAACTTTTAAAGGAAATTTTTCTTTTAAAATTTGGTAACATTTATGTAAAATGCTTTTAACAGATGAATTTTCTGAGAAAATGGCTTGTACAAAGGGTAAACTTGACTTTTTAACTTTTCAACGCCCTCTAATACTACGACTAAAATTTTAATATATTATTTATATATATAATTTACATTTTTT
>CAYJLB010000062.1:0-12644 GCA_964370845.1 uncultured Oscillospiraceae bacterium | reverse complement strand
CATCAGCCATTATATCATATATAAATAGAATTGTCTATTCATTTTCTATGAAAATCATGTACTTTTGCCAATGATGTTAAAATTGCAAAATCTGCCTACAATCCTCCGCTATTTATCTTGACAAATTTATCATGATGTGTTAATATATGTATGGTAATTTATTAAAAAAGCAATAATTACATGTCTAACTTGTATTTTTACTTTTTAGGCATATTTATTGATAGCGTTTAATTACGCTGATTTTATAAGCTGGCAAACTTAATGCCTGTTGGGTTCAAACGCCTGAATTGTACTAGTGTACATACTTGTAAAAATATCAATATGAGTGTTAAAAGTAATTTTTTGCTATATAAACTCTAGCGAGCAGCTTTTTTGCTGTGTTAAGTTTGATTTTAAGTGTGTATGCTTTGTGCAACACACTTTTTTTATTTTCGGGAGATGTACAAATGGCTGACAAACTTAAACTTTATGGATTTAATAATCTTACAAAATCGCTGAGTTTTAATATCTATGATATTTGCTATGCGAAAACGGAGAGAGAGCAAAGAGATTATATAAAGTATATTAATGAACAATATAACTCTGACAGGCTTACAGATATTTTGACGAAAGTTACTGAGATGATTGGTGCCACTGTTCTTAATATTTCAAAGCAAGATTATGAACCTCAAGGGGCCTCGGTAACCCTTTTAATCGCCGAGCAAAACATGGAAAAAAGACGTATGGGTGAAACTGTTGTTGCTCATCTTGATAAAAGCCATGTAACTGTTCACACTTATCCTGAATATCATCCCGAAAATTCTATTGCAACTTTTCGTGTTGATATTGACGTTGCAACTTGTGGAGAAATTACTCCCCTATCTACGCTTGATTACTTGATTGGAAGTTTTGACTCTGACATAATAACTATGGACTACAGAGTTCGTGGTTTTACTAGAGATATTATGGGTAAAAAACTTTTTCTTGACCATAAAGTTGCCACAATTCAAGATTATATTAAACAAACTACACTTGATAAATATGACTCTATTGATGTTAATGTTTATCAATCAAATATTTTCCACACAAAAATGCTTATTAAAGACATAGTTTTACAAAACTATTTATTTAACGCCGATGTTTACGAAATCACACCTAAAATAAGACTTGATATTACAAATGCGCTGAGAAAAGAAATGATAGAAATTTTCAGCGGTACAAATGTTTATTATGGAGAATAGCGATGGATAAACAAAAAAGAGCTCCTATACTAGAGGCACTTGAAAGCCTTAGAAATAACAAAATTGTTCCCTTTGATGTGCCTGGTCACAAAAGAGGTAAGGGAAACCCTGCACTTACAGAATTTTTAGGTGAAAAATGCCTAAGCGTTGACGTAAATTCAATGCTATGTCTTGACAATCTTTGCCATCCTGTGTCGGTTATTAAAGACGCGGAAAATTTGGCGGCTAAAGCATTTAAAGCTGCACACGCATTTTTTATGGTTGGAGGAACAACGTCTTCTGTACAAGCGATGATTTTTGCCACTGTCAAACAAGGGGAGAAAATTATTTTACCACGAAACGTCCACCAAAGTGTTATAAATGCCTTTGTTTTGTGTGGCGCAATTCCTGTTTATGTAAATCCACAGACAAATTCTCGTCTTGGAATTGCACTTGGAATGAGTGTTAGCGATGTTGAAAAAGCAATAAAAGAAAATCCTGATGTAAAGGGAATTCTTGTGAATAACCCTACATATTACGGAATTTGTTCCGACCTTAAGAGCATAGTAGAACTTGCACACAAGCATAATATAAAAGTTTTGGTTGACGAGGCACACGGAACCCACTTTTATTTTGGAAAAGATATGCCTATTTCAGCCATGGCGGCAGGTGCTGATATGGCAAGTGTTAGTATGCACAAGTCGGGCGGTTCACTCACCCAAAGTTCTATTTTACTATGCGGTGAAAGTGTAAATGCTGACTATGTAAGACAAATTATAAACCTTACTCAAACCACAAGTGCTTCCTATCTTTTGATGGCAAGCCTTGATATTTCAAGAAAAAATCTTGCCTTACACGGTGAGGAAATTTTTGAAAAAGTAAAAAAATTCTCTGAGTATATGAGAAATGAAATCAACGAAATCGGTGATTATTATGCCTATTCAAAGGAAATAGTAAACGGCGACAGTGTATATGATTTTGACACGACAAAGCTGTCTGTAAACACCTTAGGAATTGGACTTGCGGGCAAAGAGGTTTACGATATTTTGCGTGATGAATATGATATTCAAATAGAACTTGGTGACCTTGGAAACATTCTTGCATATGTTTCTGTTGGTGACAAAAAGAAAAATATTGAACGACTTATAACTGCCCTTGCTGAAATTCGACGCAGATATAAAAAGGACAAGTTTGGCATGATAGAAAGCGAATATGTTGACCCAGTTGTTGAAATGTCACCGCAAAAAGCTTTTTTTGCCGAAAAAATAAGCCTTCCTCTTGAGGAATGTGTGGATAAAATTTGTGGAGAATTTGTTATGTGCTATCCTCCTGGAATTCCACTACTTGCCCCTGGTGAAAAAGTTACTAGCGAAATAATAAAATATATCAATTATTCAAAGGAAAAAGGTTGTCTTATTACAGGGCCTGAAACCATGGACGCTTCAAGAATTAATGTACTGAAAGAGGTGAACACAAATGGATAATTTATGGTACAGCGAATATCACACACCAGATGTAAAACTGTCTATTAAAATTGAAAAACAGCTACACAGCGAAAAAAGCGACTATCAAGATATTGGTGTGTATAAAAGTTTTGAGTTTGGAAATTTTTTAACCTTAGATGGCGTTGTTATGTTGACGGAAAAAGATGAGTTTATCTACCATGAAATGCTTGTCCATGTCCCTATGGCAGTTAACCCAAATATTAAAAATGTGCTTGTAATTGGTGCTGGCGACGGTGGTATTTTGCGTGAACTTGGAAATTATGACGGAATTGAAAATATTGACCTTGTGGAAATCGATGAGCGTGTTATTGAAGTTTCAAAAATGTATTTGCCAAAAACCGCTATAGGATTTGAAAATCCAAAAGCAAAAATACATATTGGTGATGGAATTAAATATATCCGCAAAATTTCTAACAAATATGACCTTATAATTGTTGACTCAACCGACCCGTCTGGCCCTGGTGAAGTTTTATTCACTAAAGAGTTTTATGGAAACTGCTTTTCCGCACTTACTGATGAGGGAATTATGGTAAATCAACATGAAAGTCCCTTTTATGGCGGGGACGCACTTGAAATGAAACGGGCTCATGCGAGAATATCAATTAACTTCCCTATCGCAAAAGTTTATCAGGCGCATATTCCTACTTATCCTTCGGGACATTGGCTTTTTGGTTTTGCGTCAAAAAAATACCACCCTACCAAGGATTTATGTGGAGAAAATTGGGAAAAACTCAATATTAAAACCAAATATTATACAAAAAACTTGCATATTGGCTGTTTTTGTTTGCCTAAATATGTTGAGGAGATGCTTTTAGAAAATGAATAAAAATATACAAACTTTTATTGCTTGTGAAAGTGATTATAATGAGGCAGATATTGTCCTCTTTGGTGTTCCTTTTGACGGCACAACATCATTTCGTCCGGGAACACGTTTTGGTCCGTCGGCGATTAGAAGCGAAAGCTTTGGGATTGAAACATATTCTCCCTATTGCGACAAAGATTTGACTGAAATTTTGGTCTTTGACGGTGGTGACCTTGAGCTTCCTTTTGGAAGTGCTGAAAAAATGATTTCTGCCACTTATGATCAAACAAAAAAAATATTATCCGACGGGAAAAAGCCTTGTATTCTTGGGGGTGAACACCTAATTTCTCTTGGAGCGATTAAAGCTGTTTATGAAAAATATCCCGACCTTCATGTTATACACCTTGACGCTCACACAGATTTACGTGACGAATATATGGGCGAAGAATTAACACATTCTGGTGTTATAAAACAAGTTTGGAACTTCTTAGGTGATGATAAAATCTATCAATTTGGCATAAGAAGTGGAGAAAAACAAGAATTTGAATTTGCAAAAAATCACACACATTTACAAAAATTCGATTTAACAGGATTTGAAGAATGTGTTCAAAAACTAAAAGGAAAGCCTGTCTATTTTACTTTAGATTTGGACATTTTAGATCCATCTTGCTTTTGGGGAACTGGAACGCCCGAAGCTGGTGGAGTAACGTTTAAAGAGCTTTTAAACGCAGTTTTACAACTATCCCAGCTGAATATTGTGGGCTGTGATATTAATGAATTGTCACCGCATTATGACCAAAGCGGTGCATCAACAGCTCTTGCATGTAAAATTACAAGAGAAATTTTGTTACAATTATAATTTTAGGAGGAAATACTTATGGGAAAATGTTTAATCGTTGGTTGCGGTGGTGTTGCAGGAGTTGCAATTCACAAATGTTGCCAAAATAGTGAAGTTTTTGAGGAGATAATGATTGCTAGCCGTACAAAATCAAAATGCGATGCGGTTAAAGCTAGTCTTGAAGGAAAAACAAAAACTATAATCCACACAGCACAAGTTGATGCTGATAAAACAGAGGAACTTATTGCGCTAATTAATGAGTTTAAACCTGACGTTGTTCTAAATCTTGCCCTTCCTTATCAGGATTTGACAATTATGGACGCTTGTCTTGCTACAAAAACTCATTATATCGACACAGCTAACTACGAGCCTATCGATAATCCAAAATTTGAATATAAATATCAATGGGCATACCGCGAAAAATTTAAAGAAGCTGGAATTTGTGCACTTTTAGGTAGCGGATTTGACCCAGGTGTAACTGGTGTTTTCTCTGCTCATGCACTTAAGCATCATTTTGATGAAATTAACTATATTGATATACTTGATTGTAATGGTGGTGACCATGGTTATCCTTTTGCAACAAACTTTAACCCAGAAATTAATATTCGTGAAGTTTCTGCAAATGGTAGCTATTGGGAAAATGGTGACTGGGTAGAAACTGAGCCAATGGAAATTAAAAGAGTGTATAATTTCAAAGAAGTTGGCGAAAAAGATATGTACCTTCTTCACCACGAAGAAATTGAAAGTCTTGCACTAAATATTCCAGGAATTAAAAGAATTCGTTTCTTTATGACATTCGGACAAAGCTACTTAACTCACTTAAAATGCCTTGAAAATGTCGGAATGACTTCTATCGAGCCTATTATGTACGAGGGTAAAGAAATTGTTCCTTTACAATTTTTACGCGCAGTTTTACCTGACCCAGCGTCACTAGGCCCACGCACAGTTGGAAAAACAAATATCGGTTGCATTTTCCAAGGTAAAAAAGACGGAAAAGATAAAACATACTATGTTTACAATATTTGTGACCACCAAGAGTGCTATAAAGAAGTTGGTTCTCAAGCAATTTCTTACACAACAGGTGTTCCAGCTATGATAGGTGCAATGCTTGTTATGAACGGAACATGGTGTAAACCAGGTGTTTGGAACATTGAGGAGTTTGACCCTGATCCATTTATGGACGCACTTAACAAATGGGGACTTCCTTGGGAAGAGGACATGAACCCAACTTTGGTGGATTAATGAACAAAGTACTTTTTGAAATTAAAACCCCGTCTTATGTTGTTGACGAGGCTAAAATTGAAAATAATTTAAAGATTTTAAAAGATGTTGCTGACAAAGCTGGTTGTAAAATTCTTTTAGCCCAAAAGGCGTTTTCAATGTTTCGACTTTACCCAATGATTGGGGAATATTTAAGCGGAGCAACTGCTAGTGGACTTTTTGAAGCAAAACTTGGATTTGAAGAAATGGGAAAAG
Source organism: uncultured Oscillospiraceae bacterium (assembly GCA_964370845.1). Lineage (GTDB taxonomy): Bacteria > Bacillota > Clostridia > Oscillospirales > Ruminococcaceae > CAYJLB01. The sequence goes on along the minus strand of CAYJLB010000062.1, from coordinate 6,824 downwards.
AAAATCATGTTTTTTCCGCAGCTTATACACCAAAAGAGATGGACGAAATTTTTTCCATATGCGACCATGTGATTTTCAACTCTTTTAATGAGTGGAACAGATACAAAGAAAAAGCAAAAAAATATGGCAGAAGTTGCGGAATTCGCATAAATCCTATGCATTCAACTCAAGGTGGAGGTCTTTATGACCCTTGTGCTACTGGGTCACGAATGGGAGTTATTCCTGAAAAATTTCCAACAGAGCTTGACAGTGATATAGATGGACTTCATTTCCACACACTTTGCGAGCAAAATTTTGACGCTTTAGAGGAAACTTTAAAAGCTGTTGAAGAAAAGTTCTCTAAGTTTTTACATCAAGTAAAATGGGTAAACTTCGGTGGCGGACATCACATAACTCGCCCCGATTATGACCGAGATGGACTTATTAAAACTGTCAAAGCTTTTAGAGAAAAGTATAATGTGGAAGTTTATTTAGAACCTGGCGAAGCTATTGCTTATCACGGGGGATATATGGTAACATCAGTGCTTGATATTGTTGAAAATGGCATGGAAATTTGCATTTTAGACACGTCGGCTGCATGCCACATGCCCGATGTTATAGAAATGCCATATCGCCCTCCCCTTTTTGAAAGTGGTGAGGCAAATGAAAAATCACACACTTACAGATTAACAGGGCCTACTTGTTTAGCGGGTGATGTTATTGGTGATTATTCTTTTGATAAGGCTTTAAATGTTGGTGATAAACTGATTTTTGAGGACATGGCGATTTATTCCATGGTGAAAAATAATACTTTTAATGGTATGCCTTTGCCATCAATTGCATTACTCAAAAAAGATGGAACTATTGAAATAGTAAAAGAATTTTCATACGAAAACTTTAAATGTAGATTATCTTAATAATAAAATAGGGAGTGATGAAACTTGAAAACAATGTTTCGTCACTCCCTATTTGTTTAATTTGATTTTATCAATTATTAAAATATTGCTTTAATCGTCATATTCTACATCGTGTTCGAAAATCGTACCGTCGGTAGCACTAATTGTGTATTCGTACTCCATTCTTCCGATTTCCCACTCGATTTCATATTCAGCATAGCCATCGTCAAAGTCGAATTCGCATTTTACAACACCAGCTTCACTTTCTGTCACCCCTGCATGTTCAAGGGCAATAGTTTTCGCTTGTACTTCGTCGATATATTCAGTAGAAACATTTGAATCAGTTGTTGTTACAGGTCTTGCATCATAGCTTTCCATATCGTAGTCATAGACTATAATTTCACCGCTTACTGCATTGATTTCATAGTCATATTCTGTTGTTCCGTCCCAAAACTCTACTTCATATTCTGCTACTCCATCATCATAATCAAGTTTGCAATGCATATGTGAAACGTTTGCTTCATTTTTTCCAGCATGTTCAAGGGCAATAGCTTTTGCTTGAGCTTCGTCGATATATTCAGCAGAAACATTTGAATTAGTTGTTGTTACAGGTCTTGCATCATAGCTTTCCATATCGTAGTCATATCCTATAATTTCGCCACTTACTGCATTGATTTCATAGTCATATTCTGTTGTTCCGTCCCAAAACTCTACTTCATATTCTGCTACGCCATCATCATAATCAAGTTTGCAATGCATATGTGAAACGTCTGCTTCATTTTTCCCAGCATGTTCAAGGGCAATAGTTTTTGCTTGTGCTTCGTCGATATATTCAGCAGCATTTGTTAAAGTATCAGTTGATGCTTTTGTAGTTTCTGACTCAGTTTGTTGTACAGTATTATTTTGTGCTCCAGTTGATTGTTCACGGGACATACCACAGCCTGCTAGAGTTGCTGTAATAAGAACAGCACAAGTGATAATTCCGATTTTTTTCATTGTGTTTTTTGATTTCATAGTAATACCTCCCAGTATTTTCGTCATAACTTTTCTTGTTATTAGTATTTTACATCCTGAAAATTAAAGTAACATTAAAACTGTAAAATTTATTAAATTTTCTATTAAAAACCACTTTACAATTTAATTTGAATTCTCAATAACTAAATTATAAAGTGGAAAAATTAAAGAAACATTAAAGCTTTTAATTTTATTTTAAAAATTTTACGGTAAACAAACTTCCTTTACCTTCCTCACTTTCAAGTGAAATTTTTGCATTGTGAAGTTTTGCAATTTGAGCTACCATAGAAAGCCCTAAGCCCATGCTTCCATTTTGACTAGCTGTGCGCGAGCTGTCTACTTGATAAAATCTGTGCCAAATCTTTTCTTGATTTTCTTTGGCTATACCAATACCGTCATCTTTTACAGACAAAATAATTTCTGCTTCAGTTTCTGAAAGGCTGACATGAGCGTTTCCTTTTTCTTTGCTATAACGAAATGAATTGCTTATTAAATTTTCAAGAAGTCTGCTAATCATTGCATAATCAAAGAAACCTCTTATATTTGGTTTAATATCATAAGTTAGTTTGATATTTTCTGGAGCAAGTAAACTCTGTTCCTCGCAAAGTTCTTCTACAAGCTCACTTAGATTTATTTCCTCAATCTCTGCTTTATGTGCGCCCCTATCAAGGCGAATTAGATTTAATAAATTTGCTATAAGGTTTGACATCTTTAACGCTTGTCTTTGCACTGTTTCAAGTGCGTCCTCTTTATCCTCTAGGTCGATATTTTCCCCAATTGCATACTCACACTGTGCTAAAATAACAGCAGTCGGAGTTCTAAGCTCGTGAGAAACGTCAGAAGTAAACTGTTTCTCCGCTTCAAAAGCACCCTCTAAACGTTCAAACATTTTATCAAAAGTTTCGGAAAGTTTGCGAATTTCTGGGCTTCCGTCTTTCAAATCAATACGCAAAGAAAGGTTTTCACTTGCACTAATTTCTTCTGCTGTCTTAACAATTTTGTCTATAGGACGGAATGTACTTTTAGCGATAAAATAACAACCTATACCACCCAAAATTACAAACAACGGTAAGGCGAATAGTGCAATTTGTAAAACGCTATTTGTGGCACTTGCTACCTCATCAACAGCTATAACTCCACGCATCCAAACAAGGGAGCGTGAGTCCTCGACAGAAGCTAATCGGTCATAAATAAAATATAATGTTCCATCAACTGTATACTCTGATGTTTCTTTGTCCGCAAATGGAATTGTAGAAATATCTTTTTCAGGAAAATCCCCTGCTATATATTCACCGTCCTGTGAATATAACAGCGTGTACACTCCTTTTTTGAAGAAATCCACATCATCAGTATCAAGTTTTCCGTCATCAAACTCAAGCTCGTCCGAGTTGTCGTCAACTACTTCAGTTAGTTGGGCAATACTGTTAGCAGAAACAATGTCATCACTAATAGAAAACATTAATCCGATTAAAATACTTGCCATAAGTAGCATTAAAAATGTTGTAAAAAGGGTTAGCCTTATTTTTGCCGATATTTTATTCATATACCCTCCCGAAGCACATAACCGCTTCCTCTTACTGTATGTATGAGTTTTATAGCATATTCACTGTCAATCTTTTTTCTTAAATATCTAATATAAACGTCCACAACATTTGTGCCACCTTCATAGTCATAATTCCAAATGTGATTTTCAATTTTTTCTCTTGACAAAACAATTCCTGTATTATACATCATATATTTTAGAATTGCATACTCTTTTGCTGATAGATTTATTACTGTACCTCCACGCTTTACAATGTGTGAGCTTGTATCAAGTGACAAATCAGCAATTGATAAAATACTTGTAGACTTCCCTGCTTTCAATCTTGTCATAACACGAATACGAGCCATTAATTCCTCAAAAGAAAAAGGCTTTACAAGATAATCATTCGCACCTAAATCAAGTCCTTTAACTCTATCCGACACAGCATCTCTTGCAGTTAGAAAAATCACGGGAGTTTCTATCCTTTTCGAACGCATTGTTTCAAGAACGGAAAAACCGTCCCTCTTTGGCATCATAATATCAAGTATCACAACATCATAATCCGTGCTTTCTATATATTCAAGTGCCTCTTGCCCATCGAAACAACTATCAACAGCGTAACCCTCGGACACTAATTTTTTCGTAATAATTTTATTCATATCACGCTCATCTTCAGCAAGCAAAATTCGCATAGTAATCCTCCCTAAATTTATTTATTTTTATTATAACATAGATTTATTAAAATTTGATTAAAAATATCATAAATTATTTTATACAAAAACACAAAAACCTTGCACTTTTTAGTACAAGGTTTTGTATTATTTAAAATTATTTTTTAAAGTCTTTAAATCTAGCAAAAAGTGATTACTAACGTCTTGGTCTTCCCGAATTTTGTTGCTGAGAAAATCCACCTTGAGTGTTTAAACCGATTTCATTACCATTTCCATCTGTGATACTTCCACCTGATATACTAAATTCACCACTTACATCAAGTTCGCTATCTCCACCAGAATAAATTGCATCTACCTCAATGACAATTGTTCCACCTTCGATGTATAAATCGTTATTTGAATCAATTCCGTCACCTCTTGATTGTAAATAAATATTCCCACCAGTAATTTTAACATAACCCTCATCACTACTTGCGTTTACTGCATCGTCAAGGACATTTATAGTAATATCTCCACCATTTACATCAATTGTTGAGCCTTCTAATCCCTCATAACCATCAGTAACTGTTATATTTCCATCATTAATAACTAAAGCAAAGTCAGCGTGAAAAGCATCATCTCCTGTAATAATCTCAAAAGTTCCACCATTTATAGTGAGATTATTGTTAGCGTGGATTGTATCTTCATAAGAAGAAAGTATAAATTCACCACCATTTATGATAATATCATTGGATTTTATCCCTTTCATGCTATATTCAAGTAAATCTGTAGCAGAAACTGTATTCCCTGAACCCTCGCCCCTTGTTATTTCATTCAAGACTTCCACAAATCCGCCACCTGAATAAATTTCAAAATTCCCGCTTTCAATTTGTAAAATTTGTTCTGCTGAAATTCCGTCATTTTGAGCATTTATCAAATAATCTCCACCTGAAATAAAGAGATTTCCTTTGTCTAAATCTTCATCATTAGAAGCTTTTAATCCGTCTTTTCCACTAGTAATTGTGATATTAGCCTCACTTATTGAAAGCAAATCTTTTCCTAAAATTCCGTCCTCAACAGAGTTCACAACTATAGTTGCATTTTCAATAATAAGGTCATCACGGCTGTTAATTCCGTCACGATATTCAGTGTTCACAGTAAGGCTTCCCTCACCAGTTATTACTGTGTCAGCCTTTGAATATAATGCAGCTGATGGAAATTCAGTATCTTCTGTTACAATTTCACCTTGAGTTATAGTATTTTCACCTTCAAGAACTATTACAACATCTTTCGCCTCAATAATATTAATTGGAGTTCCCGTTTCACTTATAATATTTGCATTATTTAAAACAAGATAAACAATCCCCTCGTCAATATCCTTATTCACATTTACAGTAATATTTGAATAATCTCCCGAAAATTCATACGTTCCACTGTTTGTAATATCTATTTCATCATCGGTTAAAGGTTGACTTTCTTCCAAATCTTCTATATAATTCTCACTTTCAATAGTAAGTGTAGTGGTTTCTCCCAGATTTTCTATAGTATTAGAATTTGCGTTAACATCACCATTGTTATCAGTGCAAGCTGATAATGCTAGCGATGATATAATTATTATTGCTAAAATTATTTTTTTCATAAATAAATCATTCCTTTCTTGATTTTTTCAAGCTTATGACCATTCATTTAGGCACTCTATTGGAATTTTAACTTAACTCATTAAAGCACATTAGCGAACATTTCTTGTTTAGTAATAATAATTTCTAAATTTCCATTTCTTGTACGCAGTTCGTCAATAAATTCTTTTTCCTTTAAAGTATCTTTTAATTCAATTTCATAGCTTAGTTTAAATAAACTTCCCATATTTGTAGTTTTTGAAGTTATCAAATTAATATTGTTTGTATATATTGAAAATAAGTCATCAAACACATCAGTATAATTCAAATTTTCTGGTATAGTGATATGTAATGTTCTAATATTATTTTTACTCTCACCAAAGTTTATTACATCAAGAATTAAAGCGAATAAACATGCGATTACAGTGAATAAAACAGCATATCCTAAATATCCCATTCCAACAGTTAGACCTGTCCCCATTGCAGTAAAAATTGCACCAATTTCTTTTGCAGTTCCAGGAACGGAGCGAAATCGAACTAAACTAAATGCCCCAGCAACCGCAACACCAGCACCAATATTTCCGTTTACCATAATTATAACCATTGCTATTACTGTAGGTAAAAGAGCTAGAGTTGCTAAAAAACCTTTTGTTGACTTACCTTTAATACTAAATATTTTAGCCAAAAACACACCTAAAATTAGGGCAATTAACATACAAATCAAAAATTGAGCAAGAGTTATACTCGTCACTCCCGTTGTGTTAAAAATTCCGTTAAATAAATTATCAAGCATTTGCTATTCTCCTTAAATCTCCAATAAATTTCGGCAAAATAAATGTATTATATGCCGTTCCATATTTCGAAAATGATGTACTAAAAATATTACTTTCATTTAAAAAATCTATAAACCAAAAAGGTAATCCTTGAACTGTTTTTACTTCAAGCAAAACAAATTCATCTTCTAAAACCTTGTTATCTTCCTCGCTATCAAATAATGTAATATTATTGTCACGCATTTTAATATTAAAATCGAAAGTCATTCTAAAATTTTCATCATCATAACAAAAATACGCTTCTCTTTCATATGATAAATAAACTTTCGGCAAAAGATTGTCATAGCTTTCTTTAAAATAATCAATTTCTTTTT
>CAYJLB010000061.1:5755-13356 GCA_964370845.1 uncultured Oscillospiraceae bacterium | reverse complement strand
CGAAATTTACAATTTCTCATAATGCTACTTCAAACCCAGCAGAAAAATATCTTTTCTATCAGTTTCTAATGGATTTTTATTTTTGTTCAATTTATCAATTTGTGGTTTTCTGCTGGGTATTAACTTTTATTTTGTTTCGTTGCTATTTTTGAGTGCTGGCTTTTACTTCGAGTATTTCGCTTCTGCGGAAGCGACTTAGTGGCTCCGCCCCCAAGACCCCCGCAAGCCTTTAAAAATGCTTGACCGAAACTTTTAGCTTGTGTAACTTATACTTTTGTTCGCCCCTACAACAAAATCCGACCTCGTGGGCAGAAATTTTCCCATTTCACAACATAAAAACGCGGGCATGTCAGCGGGGACGCCCCGCCCTACGTTTATTGCTTTTTTTTCTTTGATGTTGTATAATGGTAAATGATATAATTTATACTTTGAAAGGTGCGATAAAAATGGATAATAACAAAAATGAAGGACTTTTGCGACTAAGAGAACAAATTGATAAAATTGATGATAGATTACTTGAGGCTTTTTTGGAAAGAGTTGAGGTTGTAAAAGGTGTTGCTGAATACAAAAAAGTCAATAACCTACCCGTTTTACAACAAAACCGTGAAGATGAAGTTATCAAAGCTATTTTAAATAAAGCTCCTAAAGAGGTTGCAAACGGTTGTGAAATCCTGTTCAAAAACATCATGGACATTTCCAAAAGTATGCAAAGTGGAGAAATTTTTGCTAAGGAAAATAAAATTGATTGCGAAGAATATTCCTACATAAAAGGAGATAAAATCGCTTGCCAAGGAAGCACATTTGCTTATTCACACCTTGCGGCGACGAAATTATTCGGTGAAGATAGCGACATTACTTTTTACCCTACTTTTGATGAAGTTTTTGACGCTGTGGAAAATGGCGAGATGAAATATGCTGTTCTTCCTGTGCAAAATTCCACTGCGGGTAGTATTGAAGCGGTTTATGACTTGCTCGCAAAACGAAATTGCTTTATTGCTTATGAAATAAAAATTAGAATTGAACATTGTTTAGCGGTGAAAAATGGCACTGACATAAAAAATGTAAAAGAAGTTTATTCCCACCAACAAGCTTTATCTCAATGTTCAAATTTTATCAATGAAAGTGGCTTAAAACCTGTACCTTATTTAAATACAGCTTTAGCGGCGGAAAAAATTGCATCTTCAAATGAGGAAATTGCTGCTATTTCCTCGAAATTTTGTGCTGAAAACTTAAAACTTAACATTATAAAAGAAAATATTGAAAATTCAAGCGAAAACTATACTCGCTTTATTTGTATTAGTAAAAAAGCTGTTGTAAGCGAAAAAGCTAACATTATTTCCTTGACATTATCACTTCCTCATACGTCGGGAGCATTGTATAGACTGCTTACTAAATTTTCTGTTGCTGGGCTTAACTTGCTAAGAATTGAAAGTAAGCCTATTGCTTCAAAGGAATTTAATGTGTTGTTTTTCCTTGATTTTACTGGAAATATTCAAGATGAAAAGGTAGCTTCCTTTATTAATTCCTTGAAATTTGAACTGTCCGACTTTAAATTTTTAGGAAACTACGCAGAATTAGCTTAACAAACAAGCGTGACGGCGGGGCGTCCCCGCTGACATGCCCGCACTATACTTAGTGCAAAAGGGTAATTTGTTTCTGCGAGGTCGAAATTTGTTGTAGAGTCGAACAAAAGTATAAATTACACAAGCTGAAAGTTTCGGTCAAGCATTTTTAAAGGCATGCGGGTGTCAAGAGGGCAGAGCCATTTGGCGGTGGTCGCAACCACCGAAATACTCGAAGTAATAACAATCACTCAAAAATAACAAATGAACAAAATAAAAGGCTAATACGTCGCAAAAAACACAAAATAGTCGTAGGGACAAGGCTTGCCCTTGTCCGATTAAACAAAATAAAAAGCAATAATAAAAGTAATAGTAGAGATAATTTTTTTGCGGTCTACTTTATGTCAAGAAAAACAAAACGAACTAAAAAAAGAGCTAATAAGAAAATTGTAAGTTCTTGCGATTAGCGGTTGATATTATGCCTTGAACAAAACATTCTTTGTTCAACTAAAACAAACAAGAAAGGAATGAGAATTAATATGAACAAGCTTTCAGTAATTATTGTTTCAGGTGGGAAAAGCACTCGAATGGAGGGTGTTGATAAACAAACCACTTTAATTGGCGGATTGCCCGTTATAATTCGGTCGATAATTCCTTTCGATTTAATGGAAGAAGTGTTGGAAATTGTCCTTTGTGTAAATGAAAGTAACAAAGACAAAATTGAAGAACTTGTTAATTCCTATCCTTTTGTACATAAAATTACTGTTGTAATCGGCGGTGAAACTAGGCAAAATTCTGTTTTAAACGGAGTGAGAGCCTTAGAAAATCACCCAGATTTCATTGCAATTCATGACGGTGCAAGGCCTTTTGTGGAAAAATGTGATATTGAGCGAACTTTAAAAAATGCTGAAATTTATGGCGGGTCCGCACTTTTTGTCCCTGTAAAAGATACTGTAAAAGAAGTGGAAAATGGTTATATTAATAAAACTTTAGACCGAAATAAGCTTTATAATGCTCAAACTCCGCAGATTTTTAGGGCTTGCCTTTATAAAAAAGCTTTGCGAAAAGCTACTGATAATAATCAAGATTTTACTGATGATTGTGCTTTATTTGAAAATATTGGTGAGAAAGTTTTTGTTACTGTGGGAAATTATGATAACATAAAAATTACTACAAAAAGTGACTTGAAACTCGGGAAATCTATTGTGGGAGATGAGGTTAAAATGCGAATTGGTCACGGTTACGATGTGCATAAATTGGTGGAAAATCGAAAATTAATCCTTGGTGGAGTGGAAATTCCTTATGAAAAGGGACTACTTGGGCACTCCGATGCTGATGTTCTTGTTCATTCGGTTATGGACGGGATTTTAGGAGCTTTATCCCTTGGTGATATTGGAAAATTATTCCCCGACAATGATGAAAATTACAAAGATGCAAACAGCATAAACTTGCTTATGAAAGTTAGGGAAGTTATGTCTGCAAAAGGCTATGAAATATCAAATTTAGATTGTACAGTTGTTGCACAAAATCCAAAACTTGCACCTTTTATAATATCAATGCGAGAGAATATTGCAAAGGCACTTTTAACTGATATAGAAAATGTTTCAGTTAAGGCGACTACCGAAGAAAAATTAGGTTTTACTGGCGACGGAAGCGGAATTTCTTCAACCTGTGTTTGCCTGTTGAAAAATATTTAATGATAAAAATTAAATAAAAGAAAAAATTAATGCCAATAATCATTTTTTTACATACTATAATATATATGCTATTTATTATAGGAAAGGAATGATTAATTTGGCTGTAAATTGGAATAAAAATTTAATTGCGCTTACTTCAATAACTTACGCTTCAAAGGCGAAAGATTTGCTTAATAGTTACGGTTTTTACTGTGAAATAAGAAGAACTCCACGGGAATTTGCTACTGGGTGTGGATATAGTGTTGTTGTGCGAGGGGATTTGTCAAAAATTCTCATTATTTTAAATAATGCTGGAATTGTTCATAAAGGAATTATGGAAGTAGAAAAAGGTGGCTACATTTGAAAGTTGAAAATTTTCAAAGAAAGGAAGTGTTACTTTATGATTTACTTCGACAACGCCGCCACTTCTTATCCAAAACCTAGTGTTGTAAAAAAAGCTGTTGTTAAGGCAATTAATTTTTATGGGGGAAACCCAGGGCGAAGTGGTCACGAAATGTCCCTTAAAACTGCTGAAAAAATATACGAAACTCGGCATAAATTAGGGGAATTTTTTGATTGCAGTCCCGAAAATGTAATTTTCACTTTAAATTGCACATACTCTTTAAATATGGCAATTCAAGGCGTTTTGAAAGATGGCGACCATGTTATTACTTCTTGCCTTGAGCACAACTCCCTTTCTCGTCCTATTTATAAATTGAAAGATAGGGGAGTTGATTGCACTGTCGTTGACATATCGGTAGACGATTTTGTTACTTTAGAGAGGATAAAAAGTGCTGTTACAACAAAAACAAAAGCTATAATTATGACCGCTGGAAGCAATGTGACAGGACAAATTCTTCCTATAAAATTAATTGGTGAATTATGCCGAAATTTGGGGATTTGTTATATTGTTGACGGAGCGCAAGCTGGCGGAGTTATCCCTTTAAAAATGTCTTATGGCATTGATATTTTGTGCTTGCCTGCCCATAAAAGTTTATATGGAATTACTGGAGTTGGTGTGCTTATTACAAATGGAAAGTTTAAAATTTCTCCAATAATTCAAGGTGGAACGGGTGCTTCCTCAGATGAGTTGGAGCAGACAAACTTCCTTCCCGAAAGCCTTGAAAGCGGAACTTTAAACACTGCTGGGATAATCGCCCTTGGAAGTGGAATTGATTTTATAGAAAATGTTGGAATTGAAAAAATTCATAGCTATGAAAAAACTTTGTGTGATTATTTTAGTGGCTGTATTGAAAAAATTGGAAATGTTATTTTGTATCGAAAAAGTGGAGCTAATTATTTGCCCATTGTTCCTTTTAATATAAAGGGCGTTCATTCTTCGCAGATTGCTCAAGATTTGAGTGATAAAGGATTTTGCTTGCGTGGAGGGCTTCAATGCTCTGCTTTGACACATAAATTTCTTGGAACTTTGGAGCAAGGTGTTGTTAGATTTTCTCCTTCAATTTTTTCTACAAAAAATCAAGTTGAACAGTTAGTTTTTGAAATTGCTAAAATATCCAAAAAAATAAGTTGATAAAATTGAATTTTTTACTTTTTTTCTCTTGCAATTATTTATTTTTGTGGTAAAATTATAGTATAACTGTTGTAAATTATTAAATTGAATTTGAATTTGGGCAAGATTTGCTCTTGCCCTTTACATATTTTTGGAATAATTAATAGAAAGGATTGAAAAATATAATGACTTTTTTTAGAGATTTAATAGATAATTTAATAAATATCCTTTTTTCTATGAAAATTACCGACGTTATTGACATACTTATCCTCTCTTATTTAATTTATAAAACTTATAAATTGGTTAGGGAAACAAGGGCACAGCAACTTGTTAAAGGGATACTTATAATTTTAGGTGGCTATTTAGTTGCAACTACTGTCGGACTTAAAACTATGACTTTTTTATTGGACAACTTCTTCCAATGGGGAGTTGTTGCTTTAATCGTAATGTTTCAACCAGAACTTCGTAGAATTCTTGAAAAAATGGGGCGTACTAAAGTTTCGAAGTTTAATGTTTTTGCCTTTGGCTCTGAGATTGAAGGGCAAGAGGGGCAAGCTTGGGATCATGCTATCGACGCAATTTGTGAAGCTTCAAAAGAGCTTTCTTCCACTTTAACGGGGGCTTTAATTGTCCTTGAACGTCAAACTCGTCTTGGTGAGCAAATTGACACTGGGACAAGGCTCGATGCTGTGCCTAGTGTGCAATTATTCGGGAATATTTTCTTTTCAAACACACCATTACACGATGGTGCTGTTATAATGCGTGATGGAGTAATTCTTGCTGCTGGTTGCTTTTTGCCAAAACCGCAAAAGGAAGAACTTATTAATAAACAACTTGGTTCAAGACACCGTGCTGCTATTGGTATGAGTGAGAACTCCGACGCTTTAGTTATTGCAATTTCCGAAGAAACTGGAACTATTTCTGTGGCGGAAGATGGGGAACTTACAAGAGGATTTAATAAAGAATCTTTGAAAAAATACCTGATTTCAAAATTATTGCCTGAAGAAAAAGTTGATAATAAAAAAGATAAATTATTTTTCCTTGGAAAAAATAAAAAAGACGATAAAACAAAAGGATAGTTAGGGATTTACTCTGATTTCCTTTATTGTTGGTGATTTTATTTGCAAATTTTACTAATATAAAAATAACCACGCAATACATAAATACACAAAATGAGAAAGGAATTGTAATATAAATGAAAAAAGAAAAAGAGAAAATTCACAAACCCTCTTTACTAAATAATGACATTTTCTTGAGAATTTCTTCCATTGCAGTTGCGGTAATTGTTTGGTTTACCCTTTCTATTACAGTTTATTCTGAAATAAAAGAAACTGTTGAAAATGTTGTTGTAACTATTGATACTTCAAATTTAGAAGAATATAACCTTGAACCAATTAATTTCGGCGAACAAACTGTACAGGTGGAGGTTTATGGTCCTCGTTATGAAATTGCAAGCTTAACTGCTGATGATTTAATTGCCCAATTAACTCCTTATGATATTTCCCTTTCTGGATATAGAGAAATTGATGTTGAAATAATTCCTAAAGATGCGAGTTTAAGTGACTTAACTTTTGAAGTTACTCCGTCATCTTTTAATGTTTACTTTGACACTTATGTGGAAAAAACTATTGAAGTTATACCAGAAATTCCTAATATTTCAGTGGCGGAAGGGTATATAATGACTGACCCTGAAACTCACCCTGAAACTATCACTATTCGAGGTCCTGAGCATCAAATTGAGCGAATTGATAAGGTGGTAGCAAGGGTAAATAATTCCGAAACTTTGAGTGAAGCGAAGAATTACACAAGCCCTGAGCTTATTTATTATGATGGAAATATTCCTTTAGGTAGTGAGGGTTGGACGATTACTCCTCAAGAAGTAGCAGTTTCTGTTGAAGCTTTAAAAATGAAAACTGTTCCACTTTCTTTCCAAATTCAAAATGCTCCACCGAATTTTGACCAATCAGTGTTGGAATTTACTTCTAGTGCCGATGAAATTCAAATTGCTGGGCCAACGAACATAATTGATGATATTGCGGAATTAAATATCGGTTATGTGGATTTAAGGAATCTTGAAAATGGTGATGTTTTTGAGTTTGACATAAACCTACCTGACGATGTGGAAAATATTTCCGAACTTGAAACAGTTACAGTTACTGTTGTAAATGAAAATTTAGCAACAAAAGAGTTAGATCTTTCTGAGGACAATGTGACAGTTTTAGGGCTAGATGGAATTGGATTTGACTATGAAGTTGATAGTGCTCATATTAATAGGACAATTACAATTACTGGTGATGCTGACTTGATTGAAGAAATTACTTCCGCTGATGTTGTTGTTGAAATTGATGTGCAAAGTGGATTGTTGCCTACTGTGCTACTGTCTGCAGCCACAAAAGTATACTTACCAAGTTATGATACAGTTTGGGTGAATGAAACCTTTACCGTGACTGTAGATATATTCGAAATCGAAGAATAATTAAATACTTTTTCTTAAGACGGCGGAATGTTTCGCCGTCTTTTGTTTATTTTGCACATATGTATACTATCGTTAAATGTACAATAAATTTATCTAATTAATGTGATTTATTGGTAAAAATATATCAATAATAGGGTAAAAATAGCTGTTTTTTGCATTGTGCAACAAAAAAACATATTTTTGAAACAATATTGCATTGCATTTTATTGTGCAATGTGCTAAAATACATATTGTCAACACAATCTTTTAGTAAAATTTCACGAAATTGACATAATGTAGTTGAAAGTTACTAGTTGATAGAAAAAATATAAAGGAGTAGGATTATGGCTAAAACCAATAAACCAAAAATCGGCATCGGCACTCATGTGCAATTG
>CAYJLB010000061.1:0-5745 GCA_964370845.1 uncultured Oscillospiraceae bacterium | reverse complement strand
AAGTTTTAAGAAAAACTTCACTCTTTACTTATTCTTATTGCTGCCGGTAATTTATTTTATTTTATTTAAATATGTTCCAATCACAGGTAACATTCTTGCATTCCGTAAGTTTGAAATGGGTGGATCATACTATGGTACTGAGTGGAGAGGGTTTGATTATTTTGAACTTTTCTTAACTAACCCTGACTTCTGGAAAGTATTCTTTAATACTATCATCTTGAGTGGTTTAACACTACTATTCTCATTCCCATTACCAATTATCTTTGCGTTAATGTTGAATGAAATTAACAACAAAATATTCAAAAAAGTTACTCAATCTTTAACAATTATCCCAAGATTTATTTCAGCTGTTGTAGTTGTTGCAATGATGAAATCTATCCTTTCACCTAGTGATTACGGTATTGTTAACCAAATCATCGGATTATTTGGAGTGGAACCTATTCACTTCTTAAACGACCCTGATTGGTTTAGATTTATTTACATAGTTTCTGAATTATGGCAATTCCTTGGTTGGAACTCAATCATTTACATGGCTGTACTTGCTGGTGTTGACCAAGAACAATATGAAGCTGCAATGGTTGACGGTGCGAATAGATGGAAACAAACTATTCATATCACACTTCCTGCAATGCTTCCAACAATCTCAATCAACTTTATCATCGCAATTGGACACGTTCTTAATGTTGGGTTTGAAAAAATCCTTCTTATGTATACTGAAAACTCCCGTCAAACAGCGGACGTTATTCAAACATATGTATATAGAAACTCCTTTGACGAAGGCGGCGGACCTACTAAGTTTAGCTATGTAACTGCTATTGGTTTATTCCAAGCTATGATTGGTTTAATTCTACTAGCTGGCGCAAACTTCATTGTAAACAAAAAATGGAACACAGGTTTGTGGTAATTGAAAGGAGTATGTAGATCATGAAAATTAAAAAAAGTAAAAGTAAGTTAATTTTTGATATATTTAATTATTCAATTCTTGGACTTTTTGTTATCGCTGCAATGTATCCTTTTATCTACCAAATTGCACTATCTTTTAGTAGTACAAGTGCAATCATTGCGGGTGATGTTAAAATAGTTCCTGTAGACTTTACTTTATCAACTTATGAAGCAATTATTGAAACAGAGAAATTCTGGAAACAATACGCAAATACAATTATGTATGTAGTTTTAGGTTCTGCAATCGCATTATCTATGACAACAATGTGTGCTTATGCACTATCTAAGAAATACCTTGTAGGTAGAATTTTCTTGATGAAAGCTATCACTTTAACAATGTTTATCGCTGGTGGACTTATCCCTTATTTCTACTTAATTAGACAACTTGGAATGCTTGACACTGTATGGGCAATCGTTATCCCTGGCTGTATCGCTCCTTACAACGTAATTTTGATGAGAACGTTCTTTATGACTTTACCATCAGAGCTTGAAGATGCTGCAACTATTGACGGTACTTCACAACTAGGTTACTTCTTTAAAATCGCACTTCCACTTTCAAAACCAATTATTGCAACAATCACTCTTTTCATCGCAGTTGCAATTTGGAACGAATGGTTCTCAGCTCTTATCTACTTAAATGATGACAGTTTACACCCTGTAACATTGTATCTAAGAAATGTAGTAATGGGTTCACAATTATCATCACAAACTGGTGCTAATAGTGGTAACATAGACGGCTCGTCTGCTCGTTCAGTTCCTGAGTCAACTCAAGCTGCTTCACTAATCCTTGTTATACTTCCAATCATGTTACTATACCCAAGAATTCAAAAGTACTTCGTAAAAGGTGTAATGATTGGTGCTATCAAAGGGTAGTGCTAACCTAAATAAAATATGTATTTTTTATAGAGGTTAATCTTTAAAATTCAAACAGATAAACCGTCACTATAAACGTGGCGGTTTATTTTTGAAAAAAATTAAAAAAAGTTGAAATTTTTTTATATTTATATTGACATTCTCCCTATAAAGGAGTAAAATGATAATAAAGAATGAATTCATTTTTTTGAATAATGAATTACATCTTAATGTTGAAAAGGAATGGTATTTTATGGGAGCTTATACTATTAAGAAAATCGATGTAGGCTACTTCAAAGTTCCTCTTGAAGGAAATCTTGTAGATGCATTACACGGAAAGCATGATAATTTTGAACTTATCACTGCAACTGTAACTACTGAGGACGGCCAGGTTGGTACAGGTTACACTTATACAGGTGGTAAAGGTGGAGTTGCAATTGCTAATATGCTTAAACTTGACCTTATTCCAGGTTTAATTGGGAAAGAAGTTTCTTTTGAAACATTATCTACTTTAAACCTATATATGAATAATTATGTTCATTACGTTGCAAGAGGGGGAATTGCTTCTTTCGCTATTTCTGCTTTAGACATTGCTTTTTGGGACTTAGTTCTAAAAGCTGACAACAAATCTCTTGCTGATGTTTATGGGACAAGAAACAAAAAAGTTAGAACTTATTACGGCGGAATTGACTTAATGTTCACCGAAAAAGAACTACTTGAAAATGTTGAAAGACAGCTTGCAAAAGGTCACACAGCTATTAAAATTAAACTCGGTAAAGAAAATGAAGATGAAGATATCCAAAGAGTTAAAGCTGTTAGAAAATTACTTGGTGACGACGCATTATTTATGGTTGACGCAAATATGGTTTGGACTGTTCCGCAAGCTATTAGAATGGCTAAAAGAATGGAAGAATTCAATATCGGTTGGCTTGAAGAACCTACTAATCCTGATGATTATTACGGTTATGCACAAATCGGACAAGCTACATCTATTCCAATTGCAATGGGCGAAAATTTACACAGTAAATATGAACATAAATTAGCTTTAGACATCGGACGAATTAAATATCCTATCCCTGATTGCTCAAACATTTGCGGTGTTACAGGATTTTTCGATGTTGCTGAATTAGCAAAAGAAAGAAGTTTAGTTGTATCGTCACACGGTATGCAAGAACTTCACATTAATGTACTTGGCGCACTTTCTAACGCAGGTTTTGTTGAGTATCACTCATTCCCAATTTGCGATTATATTGTTGAGCCACTTAAAATCGTTGACGGTTATATCGACTCAAGCACTTTACCAGGTGTTGGCGTTGAATTTGACTGGGATAAATTAAAATCTTATAAAGAATAGGATTATTTCACTACTTATTGGAATTAAGCATTGTATTGCTTAAATAATAAATAATATTTTGGAGGAATTATAAAATGGATATGTTTTGCTTAAAAGGAAAAGTCGCTTTAGTAACAGGCGCATCATACGGTATCGGTTTTGCAATTGCGGAAGGTCTAGCTAATGCTGGTGCTAAAATCGTATTTAACGATATTAACCAAGAATTAGTTGAAAAAGGTTTGGCTGCATACAAAGAAAAAAATATCGACGCTAAAGGTTACGTTTGTAACGTTTGTGACGAAGAACAAGTTATGGCTATGATTGCTAAAATCGAAGCTGAAGTAGGTGTTGTTGACGTTCTTGTAAACAACGCTGGTATCATTAAAAGAGTTCCTATGCACGAAATGCCAGCTGCTGATTTCAGACAAGTTATCGATGTTGACTTAGTTGCTCCATACATTATGGCAAAAGCTGTTATCCCTTCAATGATTAAAAAAGGTCATGGTAAAATCATCAACATTTGTTCAATGATGTCAGAACTTGGACGTGAAACAGTTTCAGCTTATGCTGCAGCTAAAGGCGGACTAAAAATGCTTACTAAAAATATTTGTTCTGAATACGGTGAATTAAATATTCAATGTAACGGTATTGGCCCTGGTTACGTTGCAACTCCACAAACTGCACCACTTCGTGAAACACAAGCTGACGGAAGCCAACACCCATTTGATAGCTTTATCTGTGCAAAAACTCCTGCTGGTAGATGGGCTAATCCAGAAGATTTAGCTGGACCTGCTGTATTCCTAGCTTCAGATGCTTCAAACTTCGTAAACGGACACGTTCTATACGTTGACGGTGGTATCCTTGCTTACATCGGTAAACAACCTAAGTAATTTTACTTAAACCGCACATTTATAAATAAAAATAAAAGCAGTTTGGATATTTTTATCTCAAACTGCTTTTGTGAAAAATAATAATAGTATTGAAATTAATTCAATTTTGAAAGGAAAAATTCAAATGAAAAGTGCAAAACTTACTGCTATAAAAACTATTGAAATCGCTAATGTTGCTGAACCAGCAATCTCTTGTCCTAAAGACATTAAAGTTAAAGTAAAAGCTGTTGGTATCTGCGGAACTGACTTACATATTTTCTCACACGGACGTGCTGACGTTGCTTTCCCAAGAGTAATGGGTCACGAACTTTCTGGTGAAGTTGTTGAAGTAGGTGCTGAAGTTACTGAATTCAAAACTGGGGACAAAGTAATTCTTGACCCTGTATTTGCTTGCGGAACTTGCCCTACTTGTCAAAAAGGTTACCAAAATGTTTGTTCAAATGTTGCTTGCTACGGTGTACAAATGGAAGGTGGATACTCAGAATATATTGTTGAAGAAGCTAGACATTTCTACAAAGTTCCTGAAAAAATTTCATATGACGTTGCTGCTCTTGCTGAACCATTCTCAATCGCTGCTAATATTTTAGATAGAGCTGGCTGTACTGAAAAAGACAATGTTATCATCATTGGTTCAGGTACTATTGGTCTTGCTTTAGTTCAAGCTGCTAAAGGTATTGGTGCAAAAGTTCTTGTTGCTGACGTTGTTGACCCAAAACTTGCTAAGGCAAAAGAATTTGGTGCAGATGTTATTTGCAACTCAAAAACTGAGGATTTAGGAGCAAAAGCTACTGAAATGTGTCCTGATGGTTTTGACGTTGTAATTGACGCTGTTGGTATCGCTCCATTATTCCTACAATCAATTGACTATGCTGCTCCAAGAGCAAGAGTTATGTCAATCGGATTCATCGCTGAACCAGTTGGAATTCCTCCAATTGTTATCACTAAAAAAGAACTTTCAATCATCGGTTCAAGAATGAACAACTTTATGTTCCCTAAAGTAATCGAATGGCTTGAAAATGACAAAATCCAAGCTGAAAAAATGATTTCTAAAAAGTACAGCATTGATGACATTCAACAAGCTTTTGAAGATACATTAAATGACGGTGCTAACACAATCAAAACTTTAATTACATTCTAAGATCAGGACTTGTTAAACATAGGGGGTTCTCAAATGAATATTTCAAATAATCATGATAAAAAAATTAAAATTCTAATTTCCAAATTTTTAGTAATCTGTTTTGTTATATTTTTTTTCGTTAATAGTAGTGTTTATAATTTATTAGCATTTAACGATGCAGAGAATAGTGTTACAATAAAAAATACTGAATTTGTAGAAAAAATTGGCGATATGTCCATTTATAAGACTGAGATGTTAGTCAATTGGGAAACAGATAATTATTCTAGTAATGTTCAAAAAAGCATTGCTATGCCATCAAAATGTACGGTATATTTTGATTTGCGTGCTAATGGTGGTGGAACACAGTATTTTAAAATAATGGGAACTGTTACTGGTGTTTATTCAAATGGTAGTTTTGGACCTCAAGTTATTTCTCACCAAGTTGTAGTTTAATTTATGATGAAGTTATCGTTTAAAAAAGTTGATATTGATGAAATAACTAATATTTTGCCACAGATTAAGGAATTTAAAATAATAAGATATAATTCTAAGATAAATAATAATAATTTATTTGCTGAAGAAGATATAAAAAATGATATTTCAATTAAGGT
>CAYJLB010000060.1:0-13762 GCA_964370845.1 uncultured Oscillospiraceae bacterium | reverse complement strand
AACAGGAGTTAACAATAGAATTGCATTAACTCATAAAATAAATGAACGTATTAAAAGTAAGGACGATTTTTCATTATACATAATAAGTTTGCGTAATTTTAAAAGTGTGAATGAGCGATACGGGCTTGAAACAGGGGATAAATTATTAAGAATAGTTTCGGAAAATCTTTTAAAGAAATTTTCTGCATCCAATACATTTAGATATAGTGGAGATGAGTTTGCTATTCTTTCAAAGGATTTAAGCGAAGAATATTTTAATGAAGTAAATACTGTTATAGATTTATTAAATCAGCCAATTTCTATTGATGGATTTATTGTAATTTTAGATTTAATTTTTGTTAGGGTAGATTATCCTGCTTTCTCTAAAAATGCAAAAGATTTAATTTCCGCTGCCGATTATTCAGTTCGCACTTTAAAAGATATTTCTGGTGATAGCAGATATTTATATGATATTTCTATTATGAACAATATGTCTGAGAAAAATTTAATGACACAAAAAATTAAAGATGCGCTTGCTAATAATACTTTTGTTGTTCACTATCAACCGATTTTTTCTGTAGCAAAAAACACTTTCACTAAAGCAGAAGCCTTAGTTAGAATGCTTGATAATGATAAATTATTATATCCAAACAGCTTTATTGAAATTGCTGAAAAAACTGGGCTTATAACAAAAATAACTTATAGCGTACTGGAAATTGTATGTAAGGATTTAAGAAAGTCCTTAGATAATAATCAATTAAATCCGCAGTTTGAGTCCGTTTCTGTCAACTTTCCTTACTATCAATTTACTTTGCCTAATATGATAGAAGATGTTTTGGCAATTTTAGCAAAATACAATATTCCTCCATCAATGATAAAAATTGAAATTACTGAAAGAGTTCTTATTTCTGATAGCTTTAATATGAAAACGGTTATGAAAGAAATGCAAGAAAAAGGATTTATTTTTGAGCTTGATGATTTTGGAATAGAATATTCTAATATGAGTGTTTTATTGGATTTGCCACTTGATATTATCAAAATTGATAGGAGTCTTATGCTTTCTGCTACTAAATCTCAAGAAAATAAAAACTTTTTTGGACATCTTATTTTAGGGATTCAATCTATTAATAAAAAAATTATTGTTGAAGGAATTGAAGATGTTGAACAAAAAGATCTATGTGTTTCTTGTAAATGTGATTATATACAAGGATACTTTTTCGCAAAACCAGTGCCTTTTGAAAAAGTTCTTGATTTCTTAGGCAATACTAAAGATATAAGCACTTTACCTTCATAAACGTTAAATAATAAATAAAGCACTTTTTTTAATAAGTAAAAACCTTCTCGTAACATAGCACGAGAAGGTTTTTTATTTCTACATTTAAGAAGGTATTATAATTAAAATTAATCCTTGAAGAATACAAAAGTGTTGTCTACAGTTGGTTCGCCTAAATAAAATGTTTCGCTATCTAAAAACCACATCTCATTTATCTTTTCATCTTCACCTGTGTACATTTCGAAAACTGTATAGCCGCTATAATCAACATCAACATCAATATATTCAAGATAACCACCATACTCAAGTGAACCGCTTGCATAATATGCTGAAAAATATCCATTTCCGTCCATTTCAAAAAATGCAGTATATTCCTCACCATCAAGTCTCCATAACCCTTCGGTCATTGTTAAGTCAACTTCTTCTTCATAATCATCATCATCTTCTTCTTCTTCATACTCTGACATTTCTTGAGCTAATTTATTTGCCATTAATTCAGGGTCGTATTTATCCACAATTAGTGGGTCGATAATCAATTCTTGGTCAAAATATTCTAAGTCGGAATAGTCTGGTTTGTAAGAATAAACATCTAACCAAGTTTCTCCGCTTTCATCATCTGCTTGAATTTCAACAAAAAATTCAACTTCTCCTCCATCGTTATTTTCGTGGATAAAGAAACCTAAAATTGTAATATTTTTAACAGTTTCACTTTCATACTTTGCTTCATATTGAGCAGTAATATCCTCTAAAGTTCCTCCCATATCGTGAGAATCGCTGCTGAAAAGATCATCTAAAGTAATGTAATCATCATTGTTTTTGTCATAATTTATAGTGAGAAGATTTCCAAATTCAGCACTTCCATATTCTGCGTAAATAGAAAGCACTTGCACATAGTTTTCCGTTGTCACAGGATAAGAATAAACTCCATAACCTTCAGGGGAAGTGGAATTTTCAGCAAAAACTCCAATGCTATCGGCAACTGCTTTGTTCATAGCCTCAATTTCCTTAGAATTTCCCACAAAAGTAGGTATTTCTACTACTATATCTTCGGTATTAACTCTGTCATTGAATTCAATCTTAACTTCTGTTGTAACGGTTTCTTCCTCTTGAGTAGCTTGAGTGGCTTGAGTAACTTGAGTATCTGTAGTTTCAACAGTATTTCCTTTGTCGCTGTCAGATGAACAAGCACTGAGACCTAAAGATAACACTAGCATTAACGCAACTATAATTTTTTTCATATTAATACATTCCTCTCAAAATTTTGTCATAATTTAAAGGAAAAGCTCATAGCTTTCCCGATATTAAAAGTATAGCACACTATTTAAAGAAAAATGAAATGTTGCGAAAACGAAACCTTTTTACAATAAAAAATCCGTTTCCACTTTACAACTATTAAAAAGTATGTTAAAATATTAACAAGATTAAAATAGGAGAAAAATAATGAATATAAAAGTTTGTATAGGAAGTTCTTGTCACCTTAAAGGATCAAAAATAGTCGTTGAGAAAATACAAGAACAAATTAAAAATCATAAATTAGATGAGAAAATTCAGTTAGCAGGTGCTTTTTGTATGTCGAAATGTCAAGAGGGTGTTTGTGTTTCAATTGATGATAAAATTCACTCAGTTAAACCTGAGTTTGCTGATAGTTTTTTTGAAAATGAAATATTGAATAAATTTAAATAGAATAGGATTTGTTATATATGGCTGATTATTTAAAATTGAAAAAATCAAATTGTAAAAATTGTTACAAATGTATACGTTGTTGTCCTGTTAAATCTATTCGGTTTTCAGGTGGACAAGCTAATATTGTCAATAACGAGTGCATTTTATGTGGTCAATGCTTTGTAAATTGCCCCCAAAATGCAAAGGAAATTGATAGTAGTATTGAGGCAACTAAAGTTCATATTTATTCAGGTGTTCCTGTTATTGCTTCCATTGCACCTGCTTTTATTGCAAATTATAATGGAGTGAGTATAAAAACTTTAGAAAATGCTATAAAAAAACTAGGGTTTCACCATGCGGAAGAAACCGCAATAGGAGCAACAATTGTAAAAAATGCTTACGAGAAAATGATTACAGAGGATAAACAAAACATACTAATCACGTCTTCTTGCCACTCTGTAAACTTACTTATACAAAAGTATTATCAAAATTTGTTGCCATGTCTTGCAGATGTAGTTTCACCTATGCAAGCACATGCACTTGATATAAAGCGTCGATATCCAGATGCAAAAGTTGTTTTTATAGGACCTTGTGTTGCAAAAAAAGATGAAGCTGGCTACTATGAAGGAATTGTAGATGTTGCTTTGACTTTTGAGGAATTATCTCAATGGTTTAAAGAAGAAGATATAAATATTGAAATAAACGACTCTAAAGAGGAAACAAAAGAAAGTTTAGCAAGATTTTTCCCTACAACCGGTGGAATATTAAAAACTATAACAAACAAATCCCCTGACTATACCTATTTTGCAGTAGACGGCGTGGAGAATTGTATGAGAGTTTTAGAGGAAATTCTTGAGGGGAAAATTAATAAATGCTTTATTGAAATGTCCGCCTGTCAGGGAAGTTGCATTGGTGGTCCTGTTATGGAAAAAAGTAGAAAAAATTCGATTTTAGACAATATTAAAATTAATGAGTATGCTGGGGAAAAGGATTTTGTTGTGTCGGAGCTTCCTTTAGAAAATATGCATAAAAGTTTTACTCCCATTGAACGTACAAACATAACTGCATCAAAATTTGATATAATAAATATTCTAAAACAAATTGGAAAAGAAACTGAAGCTGACGAACTTAACTGCGGTTCATGCGGTTATAATTCTTGCAAAGAAAAAGCTGAAGCAGTTTTTTATGGAAAAGCTGACCTTACAATGTGCCTACCTTATTTAAGTGAAAAAGCTGAAACTTTTTCTGATTTAATAGTAAACAATACTCCTAATGCAATCTTTGTTTTAAACGATAGGTTAGAGGTACAAAGACTAAATAATGCCACAGTGAAGCTGTTAAATTTAAGGTCGCAAAATGATATTTTAGGGGAACAAATTATAAAAGTTTTAGACCCTGACGATTTTATGATTGTAAGAGATACCGGAGTTTCAATAAGAGATAAAAGAGTATTTTTAGCTGAGTACGGTAAGCACATTCACCAAACAATTATTTTTGACAAACAATATAAAATGCTTATTTGCATTATGAGAAATGTTACAAAGGAAGAAGAAGAACGTGCTAAAAAAGAAGATATTAGTCGCAAAACTATTGAAACTACTGATAAAGTTATAGAAAAACAAATGCGAGTAGTTCATGAAATTGCTTCTTTATTAGGAGAAACTGCCGCTGAAACAAAAATCGCCCTTACTAAATTAAAAGAGTCGATAATGTCAGAAAAATAAGATTTTTCTGACATCTGTTTTGTGCTTTTCGTCCCTTAAGAACGAAACTTTTTTACTTTAAAACATTGTGTAAAAAAGTCGCACAAAATTTAGAAAGGAAAGGTTATATAAATGATTAATTTATGCGCCGATATTGGATATAGTAGTTTGAATAAATATGGGGAAGAACTTTGTGGCGATCAAGTTTGCGTTGTAGACGGAATTGATGGTTCTACAACAATTGTTTTAGCGGATGGACTTGGAAGCGGTGTGAAAGCGAACATTCTCTCCACCCTTGCTGCTAAAATTATTTCCACAATGATATCTGAGGGATTGAGTATTACTGATTGTGTTGAAACAATTGCTGCAACTTTGCCTGTTTGTGCTGTTCGTGGAGTTGCTTATTCAACATTTACTATTTTTAGGATTTTAAAAGGGAATAAAGAAGCCGAAATAATCCAGTATGACAACCCTAGAGTTATTTTGTTTCGAGATAATCAGAATTATGAGTTTTCTTACAACGAAACAATTATAAGCGGTAAAAAAATATTAATGTCCAAGATAAATTTATTTGAAGATGACATTTTCTTTTTAATGAGCGATGGTTGTATTCACGCAGGTGTTGGAAGTACACTTAATTTTGGTTGGGACAGAAAAGAAATTATTGAATATATGGAACCCTTATCCCACGTTGGGTTTACTGCAAAAACTTTGAACACTATTTTGCTAAATGAATGTTCTAAGCTATATGGAAATCGCCCAGGAGATGATACAACTGTTTGCACTGTAAAAATGCGAAAAAGAGTGCCTATGAATTTGGTGATAGGTCCTCCTTCTAATCAAAATGATGCTGACAAAATGATGTCATTGTTCTTTTCAAAAGATGGAAAACACATAGTTTGCGGTGGAACGACTTCAAGTATTGCGGCGAAATTTTTGAAAAAAACTTTAACTCCAACCCTTGAATTTGTTAGCCCTGACATTCCTCCTATTGCAAAAATTGATGGAGTTGACCTAGTTACTGAAGGGATTATAACTATAAATAAAGTCCTTACCTATGCAAAAGATTACTTAAATGAAAATAGCCTTTATTCTGAATGGAGCGTTAAAAAAGACGGAGCATCTTCTATTGCAAGATTATTGTTAGAAGAAGCAACTGATATTAATTTTTATGTGGGAAAAGCAATTAATCCCGCACATCAAAATCCAAATTTGCCTATTAATTTTAATATAAAAATGCAGTTAATTGAAGAACTTGTGCAGTATCTGGAAAAAATTGGCAAAAAGATAAAAGTTAGTTATTTTTAGAAGTCAATGAAATGAAAAATTGAAGGTGCAAATTTAGGAAGAATAATTTGAAATTTTCTTGTATAATTAAATAAATTGTGTTAGTATAGTATTGATTTTATAAGTTTAATGGAAAATATGGTGATAAATGTGTATGAAAGAGAATTTGTTGTCAGAAAAGAGTTAACTGCTCTTTGTGATGAAAAATTTAAAGAATTTGCAACTTCGTTAATTCCTGGTTGTGAAAATCTTATTGGAGTTAGAATACCTCAGATACGAAAAATTGCAAAAAAAATTATCAAGGACAATCCACTTGACTATCTTGACAACGCTTGCGATATATATTTTGAGGAAACAATGTTAAAAGCTCTCATTATTGGTAATATGAATGAAGATATTGAAGTTGTTTTAGAGCAAATTACGTTGTTTGTTCCTAAAATTACAAATTGGTCGTTGTGTGATAGTTTTTGCAACGAACTTAAAATTGTAAGGTTACATAAAGAGCGAGTTTGGAACTTTTTACAGCCATACTACCAGTCAAATGAAGCTTATGAAATACGCTTTGCAGTGGTAATGTTTCTATTTCATTATATAGAAAAACAATATATTTCGGATATATTATTAATATGTGATGTTATTAAACACGAGGATTACTATGTGAAAATGGCGGTTGCATGGTGTTTGCAAGTGTGTTTTGTAAATTTTCCTACTGAAACAATGGGGTATCTTAAAGATAACAATTTAGACGATGAAACTTTTAACAAGGCTTTGCAAAAAATTAGAGAGTCGTTAAAAGTTGACAAAGCCACTAAAGAAATTATTAAATCTATGAAAAGAAAGTAAGTCGTAAGGAGAAATCAAATGAGCAAATATATTGTACTTTTTGAAGTAATACCTACTAATGAAGGCAAAGCAAGATACTTAGAACTAGCTTCAATGCTAAAACCGATGCTTTCAGGTTTTGATGGATTTATTTCAGCAGAAAGGTTTCAAAGTCTTGTGAACGAGGATAAAATTT
The DNA here is from genome assembly GCA_964370845.1 of uncultured Oscillospiraceae bacterium. Classification (GTDB taxonomy): domain Bacteria; phylum Bacillota; class Clostridia; order Oscillospirales; family Ruminococcaceae; genus CAYJLB01. Next base: position 6,840 of record CAYJLB010000060.1, on the reverse strand, counting down.
TGTCAATGAATGTATGGGAAAGCGAAGAAGCAATGACAAAATGGCGTACTATGGCAGACCATAGAATGAGCCAACTTGAAGGTAAAAACAAACTATTTGAAAGTTATAAAATTTCAGTAACAAAAGTTTTAAGGGAATATACAAACCAAGACCGAGCAGAAGCTCCAAGGGATTCAAACGAGTACTTTGATTAATGCTAACTTCCTAAAAGTAATTAAATATAAATAATAAAATGGCTGGACGAATAAAACCGTCACAGCCATTATTTTTGTGTAATATTTAATTCCCTAATAACTCAACACATTTTTGAGTAGGAGCCATACTTCCACATTCAATTATAGAAATATCACCTAAAAAGCCAACTTTTCCTTTTGCACTGTCAACTGTTTCTTTAAAATAATTAAAAATTTCTGCGTTATGATACTCACTGTATTGATAATTTTCAATAGGAATATCGTAATCCAGTGTAAGTAAACCTAAATCCTCTAGTTTTTTCAATTTCTTTCCAAAATTCTTAACTTCTTCCATAGTGTCTTTTATATCAACAATAAAAACTGGAGAAAGTGCAATATTCTCGAAATCATGTTCTATACTGCTTTTTACAATAAATCTTGCAACAGGTAAAAATTCGTAGCTTAAAAGGTGCTTTAAAAAGTGACGTTCAACCTCACTTATATTTTCAATTGATACTTCTTTATGTTTTTTACAACAATTATCGTGACTGCTGTGTGTATGACAACCACAGCCATGATGGTGCTCGTGATTGTGGGAATGAGATTTACATCCGCAAGAGTGCGAGTGATTATGTTCTGACATATTTTTGCCTGCTTTCTATTTATCATTTATTTGTTCTTTTTGAATTAGTTTTTACTAACTAATTTTAATATAAAAAGATAAAAATGTCAAGTTAAAGATTTTAATGAACAAAATTATCAATTAGGACAACTCAAGAGAGTGTGTGGCGAAACTAAAAAACATTGTTTCGTCACACACTCTTTATTATTATTTAATTCTTATGTATCATCTTCATCATTTATATTTAAGAAGTCTGTAAAGGCTAAATTTAGGTCAACAGGTCCATCAATTCCATCAACAATTCCTTCGTAAGTGTATTGCCAAATGTCCACATCATAAGGGAAAAATGGCTCTTTATAATACTGCGCTAACCAAATATAATAGCCTTGTAGCCTTTCCATATCAAGTTTGTTGAAAAACCAGTTACCGCTTGTGTAAATCATTGGCTCTAAGCCTTCTTGTTCAATTCTATCACAAAAAGCAATGGCAAAATCTGTATATTGCTCTTTTGTTATATCATTAGTCCTTGCATCGGGAGAGCCACCCGCTTCTATATCGATAATAATTGGTAAATCAATGTTATATCCTTCAATTTCATTAAGTAGAAATTCCGCTTCTTCAACAGCTTCTTCCGTTGTTATTGCTTGAGAAAAAAAGTAAACTCCTACAGGCATTTCAGCTGCAATTGCTCCCTGAATATTCTCATGGAAATATTCATCAACAACAAGCTTTCCTTCTTCTCCATAGCCACGAAAACCAACTCGAATTATAGCAAATTCAATATCAGTATTTGCAACTTTTTCCCAATCAATATCACCTTGATATTTTGAAACATCAATTCCAAGGTAAGCAGTTGTATTTTCATCTTGATAATACTTTCTGTCCTCAATTGTTTCAATTGAGTCAAAATCGTATTCATTAAGGTTAAGTTCATAGTTTATAGGTTCTTGTTTTGCAATTCCATCACTTTTATGTATTAATGCATCGTCGAAAAATTGCTGCATAAACTCCGTTGTAACTCCATATTCCATACCTATGCTCAAGAAATCTTCTTTTAAAATAGAGTTTTCTTTGAATAATTCATATTCAGCGATAACTTCTTGCAGCTCATTTTCTTCTTGTAAAATAGTTTCCTCATTATTTTGATTAACTTCATTGAAAACCATTTCAGTGTTATTATTTTCAGCGATTTCAAGTTTGTTGTTGTTATCAATTAAAAAAACTGACAACATAGCAATAATAACTATCAAAATAACAATTATCAATGATAAAATTATTGTTGGGAAGGTAATTTTATTTCTAGTAATCTTAACCAGTCCTTTCTTTCATAAAATGTAAGTGTTATATTAATAATTATACATAAATTTCGACAAAAATCAACAGTGAAAATTTGGAATATTCTGTTTTCGACATTAGAATAAAAAAATAACCTTATAAATAACACGATAATTATAGTTTAAATTATAATTTATGAGCTTGTTTTTTGACCTTTTATAAATAAAACGAGATGGTAGAAAGTTTACCATCTCGTTTTTGTTATTTAATTAATTATTATTTTATTATTTTGATTGGGATTTTTTGCCTTTTAGTGTTAAAGATAACATTGTTAATGAAGCTAGGCAAATTACAACTATGAAGTAGTTGAACTCATTACCTGTTGTAGGTACTGCTAATGGGATAGTATCTTCAAGAATTACTTCATCATCTTCTTCAGTTACTGGAGCAATTAGTGGAGTAGTTTCATCTTCAATGATTTCTTCGTCATTTGTATTTGATAAATCTTCTGATTGTGGGTCAGCTAGTGGAATTTCGTCATCTTCGATATTTTCTTCATCTGTAGTTGGAGTAGTATTTGTTGTAGTTCCAGTTGTTCCTCCTGTAGCTGGAGCATTGCTATTTACAGTTAAAATTCCGTTTGTAATATTTATGTCTACATTTAAAAGATTATCTTGTGAACGGAAAATCGAAGTCACAGTTGCAGTAATAGCGTCGCCGTTATTGTTACCTGAACCTATAGTTATTCCTACATTCTCTCTTGCTATATCTCCTGTTACAGTATAAGTTAATTCAGGAGGAGTGCCACCCGCTGTAATTGTTTGGTTATCAACAACAACGTTAACTTGAGCTTTGTTTACTGTGATAATTTGAGATACAATTTCACCATCGATTTTAGCTGAAATTTTATAAGTTCCAGCATTAATGATTGCAGTAACGTCCTCTGCAGTTGCAAGATCATTTCCGTCAGCATCTTTTATTTTTTGAACTGAAACATCTGAATTTATACCTAAAGTAGTTTGGAATTGTGCCACTAAATCATTATATCTGTCTGCATTGTCAAAAGTTGAGATTGAATCAGGAAGTTGAAGATCTCTAACGAACTCACCTCTTACATTATCATCTCTTTTAACGAAGTAATCATTAAGTAAAACATTAACAACATCTTTTGATCCAATTTTATCGCCTTCAACTAATTGAGTTTCAGGTTTAAGAGTAGAAATAGCAAGGGCAGTTTCTACAGCGGATACATTATTTGTAGCGATATAAAAATCATATTGTGAATCAAGATTATCTGCATCTAATAAATCAAAATCATCAAAACTAATAACTTTAATGTTGTTTCCTGGAACAAATGTAAGAGCTTGTTGGTCAGTTACATAAACTTGATATTTAACATCTAAAGTTTTACCATCAGCATTACTTTTTGAATTAAATCCATCTCCAAGGTGTGCTTGAATACCGTTAACAGTGACATTATTTTTACTTTTGCTAGTTGTAGGCATAGGGTCAGAATTCTTAGTAATAGCATTTTGTATTTTGCTTACTTCTAAAGCATTTTGTGCAATAATATAATAATCAAATTCTGTATTTAGTTCGGAAAGTGCAGCGTATTCTTCTTCTGTTACTATAGTATATGCGTTTCCGCCAGGATTAGCTTTTCCATTAGCGATATCTTGTAGTTCGTAAGTAAATTGATTAGTAACTTGAATTTTAAATTCAACTGTTAGTGCTTTACCTTTATCTTTAGAAGTTTTATTAAAACCTTCACCTAATAAAGTATCTATTGCACTTGCATCAACATTAATATTTTTTCCGTCAATGCTTGTTACAGGCATAGTTCCACCATTAAGAATTTGACTAATTTTAGCAACATTTTCGTCAGTATCTGTAATAATATAATAATCGTAACTTGAATCAAATTCAATAGGTAGTGCAGTTAATATTGAATAAGTATTTCCAGCTTCAAAGTCCGCAATATATTGGTCTGTCACATGAACGGAGTAGTTAACAACAGTGTTTTCTGGATTTTCTTGAACTTCTCCACCTTCCGCATAAGCTACAACTCCCATGCTGTTTACGAAGGTAAATATTAGTGCAAGAGATGCCATAACGGACACCAAACGATTTAATAAGTTTCTTGTAATTTTACTATTTTTCATAATTAACTCCTTTTGTGATTTCACACTTTTTATTTTTTAATTAGTGTTTTTTCAAGAAAGTTTCATAAACAAGTAAATTCTGCCAGAATTTATTTTGTTATTTATTCTTGATTTTTTTTACTAATTTACTTTATGTTCCAATTATATCATACAAAAGTTACATATAAGTTACATATAAACCTTTTTGAGAGAAATTTTTCAATTTTTTTCAAGTTTGGCATAAACAACTAAAAAATGATTAATTTTAAAACGTATTTAGTTATATATATATCATTTATGTAAAGTTATTTATTATCTTAGTTTAAGTGTTAACAGGATATAGGTTTATATGAAAAGAAAAATACAAAAACAGAGTTAATACATTGAAGTATTAACTCTGTTTAGCTTGCTATACATTATATATATGTATATGTTGTGTAAATTTTGACAGTTATTTCAACTTTGTTACCTTCACTCTCTTTAACATAATTTCATACATTAAATACATTATTACTAAAATTATGCCAATAAAAACAGGATATAAAGTAAAGCTAATTTCTCTGCCTATAACACCAAAAAGTGCTGGCATAATAAGTGTCCCAGTATAAGCTGAAGCCATTTCTACACCAGTAATTGCCTGTGAATGAGCAGTTCCAAAGTTATAGGGAGTAGAGTGAATTATACAAGGGAAAACAGGTGATGAACCTAAACCTATTAAAGCAATTCCAATAAAAGCAGTGTATTCTCCAACTGGTATAAATAGCACCGCCACTCCTATTAACATAATAAGAGTTCCCGCCCTTATCATTTGTTTATCGTTATATTTCATAGCAATAAATCCACAAATTCCTCTACCTACAGTTATTCCTAGATAAAATAAAGCTGAAAACCCAGCAGCTACTTCTGCATCAACCCCTCGATTAAAAACTAAATAACTGCTTGCCCATAAGCCAGTAGTTGACTCAATTGCACAAAAGCAAAAAAATGCGAGTGCAATTTGTTTTACACCCCTTATTTTGAATATTTGTTTCAATGAAAGAGTTCGCTTTTCATGTTCTGTATTGGTTAAATCTTCTTTTTTCACTTTCCAAATTGGACTGGTGATAAAAATAATAATTGATAGAATAATTTGTATTCCAAATAAAATAATATAACCCATTCTAAAGCTATGTCCGCCAGTAAGTGCCATTCCCATTATGTAAGGACCTAATGTTGCACCAACACCCCACATACAGTGAAGCCAACTCATGTGCTTGCTCTCAAAATTTACAGCAACATAGTTGTTAAGCGCAGTGTCTACGCTTCCTGCACCAAGTCCGTAAGGAATTGCCCACAAGCAAAGCACTAAAAAAGATGAACTACTGGAAAATCCGAATAAGGAAATTGCAGTTAAAAGGACACTAAGGGCAGTAACTTTATGTACTCCTATTTTATCTATGAGTTTTGTACTATTAAGGCTTGAAATAACTGTTCCAGCTGAAATAATAATAGTGACAATCCCCATATTTGAAATAGGCACTCCAAATTCCTCACTTACAATTGGCCACGCAGAGCCTAAAACTGCGTCAGGTAATCCAAGACTGATAAAAGAAATATAAATAATTGCTAAAAGCAAACTTATCATATTGCACCTCCGTTTTTATTATGATATAATTATATCATCAAAAATATTAAATTTCTATAACAATGTAGTATTAAACTATAATTATTTCGCCAAAAAAACAGAAGGGAATGGTCAAAAATATGACAAAGTTATCATGTAATATTATCTTAGATAAAAACAATAAGGAATTGAATTTAAAAGGTACAAAAGCTTTGCCCGTAGCAATATATAATGATAATTTAAAGGAAAAACCTGTGCCTTATCATTGGCATGACGAAGTTGAACTTATTGTTGTGATTTCAGGTGAAATGGAACTTGTGTGTGAACTTGAAAAGTTTGTCCTTAAACAAGGGGAAGGTATTTTTATTAATTCAGGGAGATTACATTCTTGTACAAATTTTGGTGATAGCAACTGCATTATCAAATCATTTGTATTTCATTCAAGATTTATTTATGGCGATTTAAGCAGTGTGCTGTTTGAAAGTTATTTTCATAAATTTCTAGCTGAAACTTCAATTGCAAGTTATTTATTACCTTCTGAGATGAGTAAATTTATCCTTGTTGCTTATGAGGGATTTTTAAATAAACAATTTGGTTATGAGTTTTTTGTTAGGGAAAAACTTGCACAAATTCTACTTTATATTATTGAAAGCACTGATAATAGCACTCAAATTGATATAAAAACAATAAAACAGCTGAATAGGTGCAAAAAAATGATGTCTTTTATTCATCAAAATTTTTCTAGTGAAATAACACTTTTAGAAATTGCAAAAAGTGCGGAAATAAAAGAAAGTGAAGCTTTAAGATGTTTTAAAAACACGTTGAAAACATCGCCTATTAAGTATTTAAAAAAATATAGACTTGAAAAATCGGCGTTTTTATTAAAAACTACTACTGAGCCAATTATTGATATTGGTTTTGCTTGTGGATTTTCTGAAATGAGCTACTTTTCTAAAAGTTTTAAAGAAGATTATGGGAAAACACCTACAGAGTATAGAAACAACATAAGTAAAACTGCAGGTCCTA
>CAYJLB010000059.1:0-14075 GCA_964370845.1 uncultured Oscillospiraceae bacterium | reverse complement strand
ATTCAGCGAGTTTGTAAATTGGCGTAGGGGTTCAGTTTGGTACACCCTTGCCATATAATCTGGTCAAAATGACTGTACTACTGGTAAAATTCAGTAAAAACAGGGTTTTGACCATTTTTTCTACCCTAAAATAGTGATTGCAGGGTTGTCGTTTTTAAGGCTGTACTAAGAGTAAAAAAGCACTTTAAGGTGACTCGAACTATCACTATTCACAAATACATAAGAACCTCTATGGTACCCAAAATCAAAGATTTTGATCATAACGAGAACCTTGTTACTTCGTAATAAGCAAAAACACAAATTAATTTTTTTTAATTTGTGCCCTTTTAAAACATCAGTTTTATTAAAGGGCGAAACATAAAAAAAGTAGCACCGATAAAAAATGGCGCTACCACATATAAGTCTAGAAACAAGGGCGTTAATTTTCTATTTAAGAAAGTTAGCGCCCTTTTTCAGAAAAAGAAAAACATCTATCTTGGAGTAATATATATTCTAAGTTCTGATGATGAGCTATGGAAAAAAGTAAGTGGTCATATCGGAAGAAAAGATATTGATTTTGAAAGCATCAATATAAAGGGAATCAGCACAGATGGATATGCTCTATATCGCACTGGCATGGCTATATTATGATGAATACTACAAAGAAAAGCTACATTTGTAAAAATCTCATTATCTGGTAAAATAAGCAATTTTTTTGAACAAGCGATTGTAAAAAATTTGTGCTATTAAATTGCGTTGAAAACATAAATTTGAGAGGTGAAATCGCCTTTATCAGTTCCTGAAGTGTATTTTCCTTTAAAAGAACTACCTTGAATTAGCCCTGTGAATTCAGTTTCTACAATCATACCTAAGTTCATAAGTTCATCACCGTAGTATTTTTTTTCATTACATTCATATAAAAATTCTTCATCGAGTCCTTCTAAATTCACTTTTTTTAAGGAAGTATTTGGTACCGCAAGTATCTTATAATATCCCAAAATAGCAGTTTTTTTATCTTTTGAAACCACAAGCCAACTATAATAATTCCCATTTTTAAGTCGATAAAAATCACCTAACTGAATAACTTCGCGATACTTTTTGAAAAACTCAATTTGTTCTTTTATTTTAGTCGCATCAATATTTCTTATTTCATTTACATTAAGTTCATAGCCAAAAGTTCCAAAATAGGCAACATTAGCACGAGTGTCAAGGCTTGTTTTTCTTGCTACTTGATGATTTGGAACTGCTGCAACGTGACTTCCTATTGATGTAATAGGATAAACCATTGAAGTTCCATATTGTATGTGAAGTCGTTCTATTGCGTCAGTGTCATCACTTGCCCAAGCTTGAGGAGCATAATAAAGCATACCCGCATCAAACCTTGCTCCACCTGAAGCACAAGACTCAAATAATATTTCAGGAAACCTAACAATTAATCTTTCGTAAAGGTCATAAACACCCAAAATATAACGATGGAAAAATTCTTTTTGGCGTGAGGGTTCAATGCTTAAACTATAACTCTCAGTGATATTTCTATTCATATCCCATTTTATGTAAGAAATATTTGCTTTGTCAATTGTTTCACACATTTTCTCAAAAACATAGTCAACAACATCTTTTCTTGAAAAATCAAGCACAAATTGATTGCGTCCGTATGAAATTTTTCTGTTCGGAGTTTTTATAACAAAATCAGGGTGAGTTTTATACAATTCACTAATTTCATTCACCATTTCAGGCTCAAACCAAAGTCCAAACTGCAAGCCTAAATCATTAATTTTCTTTGCAAGTCCGTCAATCCCATTTGGTAATTTTTCCAAATATACTGTCCAATCTCCTAAAGAAGTTGAATCATTATCTCGTTTTCCAAACCAACCATCGTCAAGGACAAAAAGTTCTATTCCAAGTTCTTTTGCTTTACTGGCAATTTGCAAAATGCTTTCTTCTGTAAAGTCAAAGTAAGTCGCTTCCCAGTTGTTAATTAAAATTGGTTTAGATTTATTTTTATATTTTCCGCGAATTAAATTATTTCTAAATAAATCGTGAAAGTTTTGACTCATTTTATTTAGTCCTTTATCGCTGTATGAAATTACAGCTTCTGGAGTGTGAAAATGCTCATTTTTTCCTAAAGTCCATTCAAATTCAAATGGATTTATTCCAATCATTGCCCTTGTAACATCATAAGCATCGACTTGGACGCTCGCTAAAAAATTTCCACTATAAATTAGTGTAAAGCCTAATACTTCCCCACTATTTTCGGTTGCATTAGGTCTTTTTAGTGCGAAAAAGGGATTGTGCATTGCTGAACTTGCCCCTCTTGCAGAAGAAATTGATTGTACTCCTTTTTCCAATTTTCGAGTGGAGATATGACGTTCTCTTGCCCATGCACCATCAAGGGTTAGCATTTCATAATCATAGTCATAAAGATCTAGATTCAAAGACATTGCACGATTAATTTTTATTTTTTCATCAGATAAATTGATAAATTCAGCCGAACGAACTATACCAGAAAAATTTTCAAAAATATGATATTTTAATATTAATTGCGCATTTAAAATTTTGTCAAATAAAGTTATTTCTAAAGTTTGGGCATCTTCACCATAGGTTTGTGGTAAGCCTTCAATTTTACTTTTTCCTTTAAAAATTTTATGACTTTGATAAACAAAATCTGTAATTCTGCTTCCATTTTCTGATGTAATTTGCACTGCTGGGTCACGATAATCACCTGTTCCATAAGACGGGTATTCTTGTTTTAAAACTTCAAGTGAAAAGTCTAAATCTCCCTCAAAAGCACAAGGGGATAGGATTACTCCACGTTCTACAAATAAGTGGTCAAAATTATCGTTATCCCTTATTTTTTTTCCAAAGTAAAGTTGCCCTAATTGATGGTTTTTCATTATTTTAAAAATGTAACTTACATCATTATTTGATAAATGGAATGTATTATTATTAAAATTTATCATTGAAAATTCATTTCCTTTCATTTTCTATAACTAAATATATTTTTTAATTAATACTTTATAAGGGTGGTTTTTATCCACACTTATAAAAATATGTTATTAGCCTTTTGTTTCTACATTTATTTCTTTTTTTGTATTATTTTCTAATTCAGCCTTTTGGGCATTTTTCTTTGAAACTTTGTTAAGCATATATGCACCAACTGAACAAAAAGCTCCAATACCTAGTAAAATTAATAAAGTGTCAATTCCAAAACCTTCAGGTCGTGCAATACCAACTCCAGAGAATACAACATACATAGAAAGCATTACAAAAATTACAAATCCACTAAAAGTATATCTATGCTTCCAAGGTGTCATCTCTACTACGTTGTTAACTGGCATTACATAATCTTTCTCCATTGGAACTTTTTTCCCAATAATAAACATTATTAAGCAAGACAGTACAAATAGTATAGCAGAAATATGTAAATAGTGCAATCCTGTATCCCAAACCAATTGAGTTATTGCATATACTGAAACGAAGAATGTAATTGCAACTTTTGCAGCAATTGCAGGCACTCTTTTAGTGAAATATCCCATAAAAATAATTGTGAAAATTGGAACATTGAAGAAACCATTGATTGTTTGTAAATAATCAAATAATCCATCAGGAGCATTTAAAATTAGTGGAGCAACAAACATTGAAACTACTGCGATTACTAATGCAAATAATTTTCCAACTTTAATCAATTTGTCATCAGAAACTTTTCCTTTCATCGCTGGCTTATAAACATTTAACGCAAATAATGTTGACGCTGAATTTAATACACTATTAAAAGTTGAAAGAATTGCACCCATCATAGCTGCAGCGAAAAATCCGATAACAGGTGTAGGTAACACTTTGTTAATTAATTGAGGATAAACTGTGTCAGTATTTTCAATTCCACCGCCCAATACTTGGAAAGCCATAATACCTGGAATTATTACCATTAATGGAGTTAATACTTTTAAGAAACCAGCAAAAATTACGCCTTTTTGTCCCTCTTTTAGGTTTTTTGCTCCCAAAGCACGTTGAATGATTGATTGGTCTGTTCCCCAGTAATAAAGATTTACTAGAATTAATCCTGTAAACATTGTTGAGAAAGGTAGATAACTATCCTCTGAACCAATTGAATCAAATTTTTCTGGAGTAGCAGCAATAAATGAGTCAAAACCAGCCGATATACTTCCATCTCCAAGGAAAAGTAAAGCGAAAACAGGAACTAATAACCCGCCAATTATCAATGCAATACCATTAATTGTGTCAGAAATAGCAACAGCTTTTAGTCCTCCGAAAATTGCGTAAATTGCGCCGATAATACCAATGACCCAAACCATTAGCCAAATACCTTGAACTTCTGATATACCGAAAATTTCAGAAACGTTGAAAATTTGTCCCATTGCAACTGCGCCTGAATATAAAGTGATTGGCAATAAATTTATCATATAGCTTACAAGAAATAGAATAGTGATAAATTTTCTTGTACCGCTGTCAAATCTTGATTGAATAAAATCAGGAATAGTTGTAATTCCTTGTTTTAAATAACGTGGAACTAAAAATAAGGCTACTAAAATTAATGTAATTCCAGAGCCAACTTCCCAGCCCATTACTGCCATATTTTGGGTGTAAGCTTGCCCCGACATACCTACAAAACTTGCAGCACTAAGGTTTGTAAGAAGCAATGACCCAGCGATTACCCCTCCTGTTAAACTACGTCCGCCTAAAAAATATCCATCACTCGTTTTTAATGTGTCTTTCCTTGTTTTTAAGAAGGTAATTATCCCTACTAAGGACATAAAAAGTATAAATGAAATTAATATAGTTGCCATAATTATAACCATTCCTTTCTTAGTTTTGAGCGATTTTTTCATATCAATTTATATAGTGAAAAAATTTGCCTTTATATTTGCAAAAAGCTCAAAACGAAGTTTGAAAAATCTTATTTTCAAACTTTTCCCCTTTTTTCATTAGCTGTAAACTCGCGTTTATTTTATTGCGAAATTTATTAACACGCGTTTATTTTGGTGGATAAAAAAATTAAATTAAGAATTAATCAAATAACTATTAACCCTCATTTAATTTTTTTGTAGTACTTTTTTGAATTAGTACGGGTTTGTGCAAAATGTGAGTATTGTACTCATTAAAAAGTTGTTCTAAACAAGAATTAGCAATATCTTTCAATGAAATTTCAAAAGTTGTAAGTTGTAAATTTAACCAATTAGCAACCTTTAAATTATCAAATCCAATAACAGAAATATCCTTTGGCACAGACAATCCGAATTCCTCGATAGCTCTAATAACACCTAAAGAAGAAATGTCATTTGCTGCAAAAACAGCGGTAGGAATGTCGCCTTTTTCTAGATATTCTTTCATCACTTTATAAGAAATATCCTCTTTATACATACCGCTAATAATTCGTGGTTTTATCCGTCCGAACTCCTCAAGCGCTTGTAAATAGCCGATTTTTCTTTTAATTGAAGAAAGTCTGTTATCCCCTTCAATATGCAAAATGTTATTATGTCCATTTAAAAGAAGATGTTTTGTAGCCTCATATCCACCCATAATATTATCACAATTTACAATTTTTATATTCTCATTTCGAGCATCAATTTCGGAAAATTGGTCGATGAAAACAGCATTATATTTTTTTGCAATAAGTGATAATTCTTTAGTTTTATAAGGAAATCCTACAAAAATACCGCCATAAATCATCTTGCTTTTAAATAATTCATCTAAATCTGAAAAGTCTTTAGCGTCTGTGATTATATTCACTAAGGCTAAAAAGTTTTTCTCTTTTAGTGAACTGATTAAATTGGATAAAAGCTCCATATTATAAGGAGAATTTATACCAATCCATTGCTCAGGACTGTTTGTATCATTAATATCCGCTACATAAATTGCAACAATATTAGATGATGCACCCGCCAAACTTCTTGCAAAATGATTAGGTGTATAGCCATATTCTTCAATAACAGCTTGAACTTTTGCTCTTGTTTTTTCTGGTACATTGCTGTAGTTATTTAAAACTCTCGAAACAGTACTTCTTGACACATTTGCAAGTTTAGCAATTTCAGTTGTGTTTATTATAACCACTTCCATTCAAAATTAACACGCGTTTATTGATTGAATTTATAATAACATATATTTTCTTAATTGTCTATAGTTTTTTTGTATAAAACAAAACATTTGGCAATCATATTAAATTTTTGAAACATTTTTTAGTTATTTTCAACAAAAAACACTTGTTGTTCATTGTTTTGATTCTTATTGAATTTTCTTTCATATCATGTTATAATAAGTTATAAATTATAATTTATATTTTGAAAGGAATAATATCACTATGACTTTTGAACAAAGAATATATGAAAAAGAATTTTATCTCAATGACACGGACGATAGTATCATTGAATACATAAAATCTAACAGAAATGATATTAATAATATATCAATAAATAAAATTGCTGGCGAATTATATATTTCTCCTAATTCAATAATGCGGCTTGCTAAAAAAATTGGGTATAGCGGATTTTCCGAGCTTAAATATTCTTTGCAAAACGAAAATTCTCCCGAAAGTTATAAAACTATCACTAGCCAAGTTTTTGATAAAGTTCCAAAAAATGTTATGAAAACCCTCGACGTAAGCGATGAAAAATACATACAAAAAATGGTTAATCAAATGAAACGAGCGAATAAAATCTTGTTTGTTGGTGTTGGTGATTCTGTTTACTTTTGTGAAATGTTTGGTAGATATTTGCGTTGCTTTGATAAAAATGTTGAGTATTTTAGCCAAATCCATGACGCTGAATATATGGCAAAAAAGTACAAAGAGGGCGATATGGTTGTAGTTGTTAGTGCTTCGGGAAGAACTGAACGGCTTGTTGAACTTGCTAAAAAAACTAAAGCACAAAATGCTACTGTTTATTGTATGACCCATTTTGGAGAAAATCCTCTTAGCCAAATTTGTGATGAACAAGTTCCTTTTTGGGGAGAAAAAAGAATTGTTAATAATTACAATGTTACTGATTATTTAGGTTTAATGCTTTTAATTAGAATTATTTGTGAAGCTTTTTGGAAAAATGCCAGTGATAACATATAGAAAGATTAAAATGTGAATAATATACGCTAAATTTGGTGTATATTTTCACATTTTTTTATTTTACTGTGAATTTATATCACTAATTAAATTTTCTTTAAAATATACGGTATAATAAAGCTACAATATTTTTGAAGGGAATGGTCATTTAAATGAAATTGTCAAATCTAACAAATGAAAACATGATTATCTTAAACAGCTCACTAAGTAAAAAAGCGGATATTATTAAAGAGCTTGTTGACGTACTTTACAAAAACGGGAAAATTACTTCTAAAGAGGAATTCGCAAAATCTATTTACGAAAGAGAAGAAATTTCTGAAACAGGTATTGAGAACGGACTTGCAATACCTCATGGTAAATCTGATTGCGTTAAAGAAGCTGCTTTTGTTGTTATGACTACTCGTGATGTAGTTTCTGACTGGGAAAGTATCGACCCTGACAACGAAGTGAAAAATATTATTATGCTTGCAATTCCAAAAAGCGAAAGTGGAAGCACTCACCTTGACATACTTGCAACTTTAATGACTAAAATGAGCGATGATGACTATGCTGCAAGACTTTTTGGCTCAAAAACTGCTAAAGAATTATATACAAACCTTGACTTTGAAAAAGCTGAGGATAATACTACTGAAATTGAATATACTAAAACAATTGTAGCTGTAACCGCTTGTCCTTCAGGGATTGCGCATACTTATATGGCAGCGGAAGCACTTGTAAAAGCTGGTAAAGAGCTTGGTGTAAAAGTTTACGTTGAAAAACAAGGTGCAAACGGAATTGAAGATAGACACACTTCCGAACTACTTAAAAATGCAGATGCAGCAATTTTCTCAGTTGGTGTTGCAGTTAAAGAGGCTGACCGTTTTAGCCACTTACCAATTACACAAACTCAAGTTGCTGAACCATTAAAAGATGCTAAATCTATTATTAAACGCGCACTTGAAAAAGCTGAAAATTTCCAAAAAGGTGAATATGTTGCAAACGATTCCTCCGAGGGAAAAATGAAAATTGGACAAGAAATTAAACAAGCAGTTATGACAGGTATTTCTCATATGGTTCCTTTAGTAGTTGCTGGCGGTATGATTTTAGCACTTGCAGTTTTAATTACTCAACAATTTGGTTTACAAGATTTATACAACGAAGCAGGCTCATGGCTTAACAATTTCCGTTTATTATCAGGTGGACTACTTGGTACATTATTAGTCCCTGTTATGGCAGCATATATGGCTTATGCAATTTCAGAAAAAACTGCTCTTTGTGCTGGTTTCGCAGCAGGTCTTGCCGCAAATATGGTCGGCGGTGGATTTTTAGCCGGTATGCTTGGCGGTTTGCTCGCTGGTTATATAGTTCGTTATATGAAAAAATATCTTCCAGCAAAAGGCGCATTTTCTGGGTTCATTAGTTTCTTTATTTACCCTATCGTAAGTACAGTTTTAATCGGTTCAATAATGTTCTTTATCATTGGTGAACCTATCGCTTGGATTAATACAGCATTATTCGACTTCCTACGCGGTTTACAAGGTGCAAACGTACTATTACTTGGCGCTGTAATCGGAATTATGACATCATTTGACCTTGGTGGTCCTGTAAATAAAGCAGCTTATGCTTTCTCAGTAGCAGCACTTGATGAAAATGTTTTACTTCCTTACGCAATTTTCGCGTCAGTAAAAATGGTTTCAGGTTTTGCAATTACAATGACAACACTTGTTGCTAAAAAATACTACACACAAGAAGAAAGAGAAGCTGGAAAAACTACTTGGTTACTAGCACTTGGAGGAATTACAGAAGGTGCAATTCCATTTATGATGAAACATCCACTTAAAGTAATTTTATCACTTTGCACAGGTTCAGCAATTTGCGGTATGATTATTGCTTGGACAAATATGGGGCTAAATGTACCTGGTGCTGGAATTTTCTCAATGTTCCTACTTGACACATCAACTTCAACATTAAATCCATTTATGAGTGCAGCGGTTTGGTTGTTAGCAGCTGTATTTGGAGCAATTATCTCAACAATTATGCTAGTATTTATGATGAAAAAAGGCAGACATCAAGAAATTTACGCAACAAATAAATAATATAACATATGTAGGGAACGCATCATATGCGTTCCATCTACTATTATGAAAGGAAAATCATATGGCTAAAAATGTACATGTTATACCACATATGCACTGGGATAGAGAATGGTATTTTACAACAGAAGAATCAAGAATTTTACTTGTTAATAATATGGAAGAAATAATGACACGCCTTGAAGAAGATGATGACTATCCTTATTATATGCTTGATGGGCAAACTGCAATTTTGGAAGATTATTTTGAAGTTAAACCTGAAAATAGAGCTAGAGTTGAGGCGCTTGCAAAAAAAGGAAAACTTATCATTGGACCTTGGTACACGCAAACTGACGAAATGGTTGTTGGTGGAGAATCTGTAGTTAGAAACTTGCTTTATGGGATAAAAGACAGCAAGGAATTTGGCGACCCGATGATGATTGGTTATCTCCCTGACTCTTTTGGTCAAAGTGAAAAAATGCCGCAAATTCTTAATGGTTTTGGAATTACACGTTCAATTTTCTGGCGTGGAAGTTCGGAACGTCACGGAACTAACAAACAAAATTTTTACTGGGAAGGTGAAAGTGGCGGACGAGTTTTAGTTCATTTACTTCCTTTAGGATATGCAATTGGAAAATATCTTCCTGTAGAAAAAGAAGCATTAGAGAAAAGAATGAGCAAATATATGCCTGTTTTAGATAGAGGTGCAGTCAATGAAGAAATTGCCCTTCCAAACGGACATGACCAAATGCCTATTCAACAAAATATTTATGAAGTTATGAAAACTTTAAAAGAAATTTACCCTGAAAAAGAATTCTTTTTGTCAAGATATGAAAATATTTTTGAGAAATTAGAAAAAGTTGAAAATATTGATACTATTAAAGGCGAACTTTTAGACGGAAAATATATGAGAGTTCACAGAAGTATTTTCTCCACAAGGGCAGATTTAAAGGCTTATAACACAAGAATTGAAAATAAAATTACAAATATTTTAGAGCCACTGGCTTCTATTGCTCATAGTTTAGGATTTTCATATGAACATGGTTTAATTGAAAAAATATGGAAAGAAATCATGAAAAATCACGCACACGATTCCATAGGCTGTTGCTGTAGTGATAAAGTTCATAAACAAATCGAAAATAGATTTTTCCTTGCGGAAGATAAAGTTGACGAGTTGATTAAATATTACAAGAGAAAAATCACTGATGCTATGAGTTGTGAAATTGCTCTTGATAAAGTAACAGTGTTCAATTTACTTCCTTATAACCGTAAAAAAGTTATTGATACCCAAATTATCACTAAGATGAAAAATTTCGATTTAGTTGATGAAAATGGCAAAAAATATGACTTTAAAGTTACAAAAACTGAAATTGTTGACGCAGGTTTAATTGACCGTCAAATCGTTCATTATGGCGATTATGATCCATTTGTAAGGTATTATATTACTTTAGTTGATGAAATTCCGTCAATGGGTTACAAAACTTTCTTGATTAAAGAAAAAGAAGGAAATGTTACAGTTTTAGAAAGCAAAAAAGTTGAAATTGCAGAAAATGAATTCTTTTCAATTACTACAAATGAAAACGGAAGTTTAAATATTACTGACAAAATTTCTGGCCAAGTATACAAAAATGTTTTAACTATCGAGGACGGAAGCGATGATGGAGATGAATACGACTTTTCTCCTCTTGAAGATGATTTTATTTTAACTTCGGAAAATGCAAAAGCTGATGTTTCAATAGAAAATTTTGGTGATAAAACTGTTATTGTTTCAGCTTTCAAAATGAGTGTCCCTAAAGATTTAGATAGCAGAAAAGCTAAAGTTAGTGACGGAGAATTTGGAGTAAAATTAACTGTTACACTTTACAAAAATTCAAAGATTATAGACATAAAAGCTCAAATTGACAATAAAGTTAAAGACCATAGAGTAAGGCTTTTAGTGCCAAACGGAATTGCTACAAACTTCTCAATTTCCGACAACCAATTTGGCTCAATCAAACGCCCTGTAGTAGACAGCGCTATGGAAGTTTGGGAAAAAGAAAAATGGGACGAACGTCCTGATTCAATCTATCCAATGCTTTCTTATGTTGCAACAGAAAACGAAATCGGTTTAGCAGTTGCAACTAATTCAGTAAGAGAATTTGAACTTATTGGGGAAGATTTTTCAACTATTGCAGTAACTTTACTTCGTGGAGTTGGCTTATTAGGAAAAGATAATTTATTCCGCCGTCCAGGTAGACCTTCTGGAATTAGTTTAGAAACACCTGACTCACAAATGATTGGAAATTACACTTTTGATTTAGCATTAATTCCTAATAGCAAAAATTTAGCAAAAGATGTAAAAGAATATTTAACTCCACTTGTTTGTTATAACAAAATGCCTTACAATGCGATGAAATTGAATGAAGTTTCATTTATTGCACCTTATAATTTAAGCCTTTTGAACATTGAAAATGAAGATTTTGTTTTGAGTGTTCTTAAAAAAGCTGAAAATAATGACGGTTATATTTTAAGAGCTTATCAAAGTTCAATTGATGTTTCAGAGCCAGTTTTAACAGGATTAAACGTAAGCTATGAAACTAATCTAAATGAAGATAAAATTTCAAACACACAAAAAATTGTCTTAACAAAAGATGTTGTTAAAACTTATTTATTAAAATAAATTGAGATATTGAAAGGATAAAAACTATGAAAACATTTGAATATATTATAAAAGACGAACAAGGGATGCACGTAAGACCAGCTGGAATTTTTGCAAAAGAAGCAAAAAAATATGAGAGCAAAATTACAATTGAGGCAAACGGAAAAACTACTGATGCTACTAAATTAATGGCTATTATGGCTATGGGAATTAAAAATGGTCAAACTGTAAAAATCACAGTTGATGGAGCGGACGAGGACACTGCTTTTGAAGCGATGAAATCATTTATGGAAGAAAATCTATAAGAACAAAACCTAACTTATATTTATTAAGAAAGGAATGATTTTATGGAAAAATATCACGGAAGTGTAGCTTCAAAAGGTATTGCAATTGGAAAAATTCACGAGCTTGAACAAAAAAATGATGCAGTAAGACGTGAGCATATTGAAGATGTTGAAGCTGAAAAAAATAGGTTTACAATTGCCCAAGAAAAAGCTATGAAACAACTTGAAAATTTATACGAAATTGCTGTAAAACAAGTTGGCGAGTCCAATGCTCTACTTTTTGATATTCACAAAATGATGCTGGAAGATGATGATTATGTTGACTCAATTATAAATATTATCGAAAGCCAAAAAGTCAATGCCGAATATGCAGTAGCAGTGACTTCTGACAACTTTGCTAATACATTTGCCTCAATGGACGATGATTATATGAAAGAGCGTGCTGCTGATGTGAAAGACATTTCAAGTAGATTAATAAATGTACTTTTAGGAAAATCAGACAGCGGACTTAATTTTTCTGAAGTGTGTATTGTTGTAGCTGACGACTTAACTCCGAGCGAAACTGTGCAAATGGACAAGAGTAAAATTTTAGCCTTTGTGACAAGAAAAGGCTCTACAAATTCCCATACAGCAATTCTTTCAAGAACTATGTCAATTCCAGCGATTGTTGGAGTTGATGTACCTCAAGGAGTAAGCGGAAAAACTGCAATTGTAAACGGAATGAATGGAAATTTTATCATTGAACCCACAGAAGATGAAATTGCACAAGCTAAAAAAATAGCTGAAAGTGAAAAACTTCGCAAAGAATTGCTCTTGGAATACAAAGGCAAACCAACACAAACAAAATCGGGCAAAAAAATCAACGTTTACGCAAACATCGGCTCTATCGGTGATATTGGTTTGGCTTTACAAAACGATGCTGAGGGAATTGGACTTTTTAGAAGTGAGTTTTTATACTTAGAACAAAGCGACTATCCAAGCGAAGAATTACAGTTTTCAGTGTACAAACAAGCTGCCCAAATGATGGCTGGAAAAAAAGTTATTATTAGAACGATGGACATTGGTGCGGACAAGCAAATTGATTATTTCAACCTTGAAAAAGAAGAAAATCCTGCTTTAGGATATAGAGCGGTTAGAATTTGTTTAAATGATGAAGAAATGTTCAAAACACAGCTTAGAGCCTTGATTAGAGCAAGTTATTACGGGAAAATTTCAATTATGGTGCCTATGATAGTTTCAGTTTGGGAAGTAAAAAAAGTTAAAGAAATCATTGAAGAAATTAAAACTGAACTAAAAAAGCAAAATATTCCTTTTGGAGAGTTTGAATTTGGTGTAATGATTGAAACTCCAGCTGCTGTAATGATTGCAGATGATTTAGCGGAATTAGTTGACTTTTTCAGCATTGGAACTAACGATTTGACACAATACACACTTGCAATTGATAGGCAAAATCAAAAGCTTGAAAAATTCTATGACCCTCATCACCCAGCAGTTTTAAAAATGATAGAAATTATTGGGAAAACTGCACAAAAACATAATATTTGGGCAGGAATTTGCGGAGAGCTAGGGAGCGATATTGAATTAACTGAAAAATTTGTCCATTACGGAATTGAAGAATTATCAGTGTCTCCGTCGGCAATTTTGCAAGTAAGACAAGTGATTTGTAACTTAGAATAAAAAATATAAATATAAAAGAGCAAAACTATTTGCTCTTTTATTAATAGTGTGCTAAAATGAGAAAGGAAAATTTTTATGAAAACTTTTATGATAAAATTATCCACAATAGCGGACGTTCAAAAGTTTGTAGCAACAGTTACAATGTTTGAAAGTGATGTTGACATAATTTCTGGTCGATATATTATTGATGCTAAGTCAATTATGGGTTTACTTAGCCTTGATTTATCCAAACCTTTAGAAGTGAAAATTTATAATTGCACAGCGGATATTGAAGATAAAATTTCGCTGTTTGTAGCTTAAATTTAGATTTTTGGAGGAAAATACATGTCAATATTAAAATTAAAACCCGCATATAAGGACTATATATGGGGCGGAAC
>CAYJLB010000058.1:0-14424 GCA_964370845.1 uncultured Oscillospiraceae bacterium | reverse complement strand
GTAGTGGTGTATCTGAGTTTTTAAAGTCGTTAATTTACTATTACATCACCATAAAACACCACCAATTAGATAGTCAAGGAAAAGTAATGCTGTTTGATGAAAGAGATAAAAATGATATTGATAGTTATACAGAATACTTTAGAAATTTTAGCAAAAAGCAAATAGAAACTAGGGTGAAAAAAGAAAAAAATGCGTTTCGACTAAAAGGGAAGCAGTTTAAGCATAGGGGAACCTGTGTTGTTAGCGGTGTTATTTCCGTGTCAAAGATGAAAAAATATTGTAAAGAACAGGGTTGTACAATTACCGCATTCATGGTTGCTACTATGATTGCCACAATTTATGATTGCAAACAAAAGAAAACAACAAGCAAAAAGCCTATTGTAGTTGCTGTTCCAGTGAATTTGAGAGCAATGTTTCCGTCTTACACATTAAGAAATTTTGCAAATGTTGTAAATATCAGTTATGAAATGAATGAACAAACGAGATTTAATGAAATTGTTACCTCTGTTACAGCGCAACTTAATCTTGTATTGCAACCGACAAACCTTTCAAATGCTTCTGCGAAAAATGTTAGATTGTCTGAAAATATATTTTTAGCACACACACCTCTACTTTTAAAGAACATAGGATTGTCCATAGGGTATCAATTTGCAGGTGAGAATAAAAAAACAATAACACTTTCTAATTTAGGAATATTTGATGTGCCAGATGGAGTAAGGCCTTATATTGAACATGTGGAATTTATGCTTTATCCCACACCAAAACGTCCAATAAACTGCGGTGTTTGCTCATTTGAAGACAATCTAGTCATTAGCTTCACACGCGCCATAACAGATGTGGAAGTAGTGCGAGAATTTTTTGTAAATATTTCTAAAGCAATAGGTTGTGAAGTTTTGGTATATTCAAATGATTGGGGTGAGAAGTTTGAAAAATAAATTTTCAAAAGACGATTTTAATCGTTTGGAGTTATTGTGCTTGGTTCGTCAAAGAACTTTAGTTCTTGCCTCAATTTTGTCGCCTTAAAAAATAGAAGCGACAAAACCGTATGAACTTTAGTTCTATTAAAACGTGCAGAAAGGAATGGTCATAATAATGAGAAGCTGTGAGAATTGCAATGTACAAGTATATGATAGCGAGGAACATTGTCCACTTTGTCAAAAATATTTAGGAAAGCCTGTGGAAACATCGGTCCAATATCCTTTTTATGAAAGTATAATAAAAGAAAAACGTGTTATGAGGAATTTGCCAATGTTTATCACATTGCTTGTAAATACTATTTGTGTGTTTATAAATATTTTCACTCATGGTAAAGGGGAAATTATCTGGTCAATCATAGTTGTTACATCAATGACTTATTCTTTAGTTATGTACTATATAATAAAAAAACATATGCGATATGGAAAAAAAGTTTTATATACTTATATATCTCTTTCCTTATTTCTTATCATAATTGATATTGTAAGCGGGCGTTTACTTTGGTCAATAGCTTATGTTTTTCCATTTTTAACAATGGCTACCGCTTTATATATTACAGTTTTAGCTATTAGAAATAAACGTATGTTTTCGGAATATTTTGGATTTTTATTAGTAGTTACCGTTATTAGTTTTTTATCATTTATTCTATTTTTTCTGAGGTTTAATAGAAGCGGTTGGGGAGCATTTATTCCTACATTAACATCAGCTATTTTATCTTTAGGATTATATTTATTTGCTGAAAAAAATCTTAAAGAGCAAATAAAAAAATATTTTCATCGTTGAATTTTTAATAGCGGGATTATTTAGCTTGTCAATATTTTCCAAATTTAACGTTTTTATTTCTTGTATTGCTGATAATTTTAAAAGCTCCACAGCCTTAGATTTTTCTTTGGAAGTAGAGCTTTCAATTTTTGTAATATTTTATTAAAATTATTTGTAACCTTTTCAGTTTAAATCCTACTGTATAGGTGTAAGACAAAAACAAACCAAATTTTAGATGAATTTAGTTTGAAAGAAATTAAGAAAGGTAGGCATCTGAGCACAAAATTAATTTTTATCGCGTTTTGTGGAGATATACTGATGCCGTGGACATTATTATGAAAAAAATACTTATTACTTTACTTGCAGGAGCAATGACGATTACAACTTTAACCGCTTGTAGCGAGCAAACACCACCTATTAATAACGAGGGACAAAATCTATCTAATGAAAATTCCGTTGCTATTTTCCAAGGTGTTATTGATGAGATAACCGACACATCAGCAATTGTTAAACCAAACAACGACCAAGAGCACATTTTATCTTCGGGAGATAAAGTTAAAGTAAATTTATCTGTATCTGATGATAAATTTTCAGTAGGCGATGAAATTGTAGTTTATTACACAGGTGACATTATGGAATCATATCCTTTGCAAATAGATACAGTTGATGTGGAAGTTGCAGAAGAATTTGAATCAATACAAGTCGAAGATAATGAAAAAGCTGATAATTCAAATATTGAAACAAACGAGCTTTTACCTACTGCAAAAATTGCAATTAATATCGAGGGCATCGTGACAGCGGTTGAGGGGAATAAAATTACTCTTGATAGTGGAAAAGTTGTATTTATTACAGATGAAACTGCCTTTGAAACGCAAAATGTTGGCGAAATCGTTCCAATAGATAGCGAAATTTTGGTTGGAAACTTTATTCAAGGATTTACACTTGATGACGAAAATTTAGATGAAGTGACAGCGCTTGTAATTAATTCCAACGGAGTTTTAGATGCGCCTATACAAAACCCTGAAATCGGTGACGATTCTTCTATGATTTATACCGAAATTATTATAAGAGTTACAAAAGATTTTGACGGAACATTAACAG
Organism: uncultured Oscillospiraceae bacterium; assembly: GCA_964370845.1. GTDB lineage: Bacteria > Bacillota > Clostridia > Oscillospirales > Ruminococcaceae > CAYJLB01. The sequence continues at coordinate 11,586 of CAYJLB010000058.1, read as the reverse complement.
ATGAACTGAAAAATTTAGGTGTTGTTTCAATTAGAAATATTTTTGACTATGAAGATACAATTATGTATGTTGTAGAAACTGAAGAACCAGTTGAAAACATAATAGAAAAATTAGAAGAACTAGATCATGTTAACTATGCTGAATACGACCAAATGGTTTCAATTTGCAACTAACATTACACATAGGAGGTGCTTTGTGGAGGACATTAAAATACTAGAGCTTTTTGAAGCACGAAATGAAACAGCTCTGCTCGAAACATCAAAGAAATACGGTGCATATCTCCTTAAAATCTGTATGAATGTACTTGGGATTAGAGAGGATAGTGAGGAATGTGTGAATGACACATATAACACTGCTTGGAACAAAATTCCACCTGAAAAACCACTAAAGTTTTTGCCTTTTCTTGGAAGAATTTCTAAAAATATTGCTCTAAATCGCTATGATTATTTAACTGCTAGTAAGCGAAATACTCATTTTGATTGCATGCTTTCTGAACTTTCTGATATTGGAAGTGATGATGTTTTTGAAAGTATTTCAGAAAAAGAGCTTTCCAAAAGCATAAGTGACTTTCTTAGAAATTGCGACGAGAAAACAAGAAATATTTTTATTCGCAGATATTGGTATAATGATAAAATCGAAGATATATCAAAAATGTTTGGCATTAGTGAGAGTAATGCTAAAGTGATACTTTCAAGAACTCGTGCCAAACTTAAATCTTATCTTGAAAAGGAGGGATATCAAGTTTGAAAATAAAATTTTTCAAACTCAGTTTTGTGCTTTTCGCTAAAGAAGACAGGCAAAACTGTGAAAGGAATGGTTTATATAAATGAGAAAACTCTATAGTGCAATAAATAACATTGATGACGATTTAATTGAAAATGCTGCTAACATTTCAATTAAAAAGGTTATACCATTTAAAAGATATATTTCAATCGCTGCTTGCTTAGCTGTAATTTTTGGTGCAGTAGCTATGTTTAATAGCACACAATATCCTCCTATTGATTTAACAGAGAGGATTATTGTGGAAGAATTCTCTGGTTCATTTGAAATAGGAGGAGCTGCATCTTTTGATGTGGCGGTGAATATTGAGGGAATTATTACCGAAGTTTCAAAAGATGGGCTTAGTTTTAAACTTGATAATGGAAAATGGGTTTACATCACCGATGAAACTTTAATTGGTCAAACTTGTACAAGTGTCGAACAAAAAGAAAGTTTGTTGATTGAACCAACTTTCCGAGTTGGGAACTCTATTGCAGGGTTTACTGAAGATGAAAATGCTGAAAAAATTGAAGCTTATGCAATTTACACCAACTGGAATTGGGAAAATCCTATAAAATTACAAGATTTTTGTGAAAAGGCAAATGACTATACAATTTCCACCGCAAAATTTTGTAATTGATAACAAATCAACTTGACATTCTTTGAATTTTGATGTATATTATAATAAAGTTAGTGTAATCTAACTTAAAATGAAAGCGAGGTAATTATTATGTCAATGATAGGTAAAGACGTAGCAGATTTTAAGGTTCAAAGTTATATAGCAAATAGCTTTAAGGAAGTGACAAAAGAGGATATTTTAGATAAGTGGAGTGTATTTTTCTTCTACCCAGCAGATTTCACATTTGTTTGCCCAACAGAACTTGAGGATTTAGCAAATAAATATGAAGATTTTAAAGGTGTAAACTGTGAAATATATTCAGTGTCTTGCGACACTCACTTTGTGCATAAAGCGTGGCACGATGCGTCGGATACAATTAAAAAAATCACTTACCCAATGCTTGCAGACCCAACAGGTACACTAGCTCGTAATTTTGATGTTATGATTGAAGACGCTGGTGTTGCTGAAAGAGGTACGTTTATAGTAAACCCAGAGGGTAAAATTGTAGCTTATGAAGTTCTTGCTGGGAATGTTGGAAGAAATGCAGATGAACTTTTTAGAAGAGTGCAGGCTTTACAGTTTGTTGCAGAACACGGTGATGAAGTTTGCCCAGCTAAATGGAAACCAGGCGAAAAAACATTAAAACCAAGCCTTGACTTAGTTGGAATACTGTAAGTAGCATAGTGTCCTCCGCCAATTAAATGTTAAACATTCGTGAAAGTAATTTTGTTCGTTTTAAAGTTGGAGGAGTGTAAAAAGACGACAGTGTTTGTCGTCTTTTTATTTTATCTCATTATGTATGAACTGGAGGTTAGATAATTAAAATATGGAGGTTTTATTTGCGTTTGGACTAACTCTTTTCGCTGGTTTATCAACAGGAATTGGAAGTGCAATGGCGCTTGTAACAAAACAAACTAATAAAAAGTTTCTATCTTTTTCATTGGGACTTTCAGCCGGTGTAATGCTATATGTTTCTTTTGTAGAAATTCTTCCAAAAGGAATAGAATCACTTATTCCTACTTATGGAGAGCGTACAGGCAATTTATTTTCGGTAATAAGCTTTTTTGGAGGTATTCTACTCATAGCTCTAATAGATAAACTTATACCTACTATGGGAAACCCTCATGAGGTGCATATAGTAGAAGAAATGGACGGAAACAGTGGTGAGCACAAAACAAACTTAATGAGAATGGGATTATTTACAGCAGTGGCAATAGCAATTCATAATTTTCCAGAAGGACTTGCCACATTCATTTCTGCCATGGATAGCCCCGAAACAGGAATAGCAATTGCTTTTGCTATCGCTATTCACAACATTCCAGAGGGTATAGCTGTAGCAGTGCCTGTTTTCTACGCAACTGGAAACAGGAAAAAGGCATTCGTATTTTCTTTTTTATCAGGGTTATCAGAACCAATAGGTGCAATAGTTGGCTACTTTTTACTAATTCAATTCATGGGAGATGTGCTTTTTGGAATTGTTTTCTCTGCCGTTGCAGTGATAATGGTTTATATTTGTTTGGACGAATTATTGCCATCTGCAAGGGAATATGGTGAACATCATATATCAATTTATGGACTTATTCTTGGAATGCTTATTATGGCATTGAGTTTATTATTGTTTATGTAAAAAATAAAGGAAGGTGATTATTATGTCTACTTTAAAAGATAATTTTTATGATGCAATTATTGTTGGCGGTGGCCCTGCAGGACTTTCTGCCGCAATATATATGGCAAGGGCTAAGTACAAGACTTTAGTACTTGAGAAAAACAAGTTTGGCGGTCAGATAACTATAACTTCCGAAGTTGTAAACTACCCTGGAGTTTATCACACAAGTGGTGAAGAATTGACTAAAGAAATGCAAAAACAAGCAGCATCATTTGGTGCTGAATTCTTGCTTTGTGATGTAAAAGGCTTTGATAAAAGCGGGGATTGCTTTACAGTAAAAACAGATAAAGGTGAATTTGATACCTTAGGTGTAATTATAGCAAGCGGTGCATCGCCAAGAATGGTTGGATTTAAAGGAGAAAACGAATTTAAGGGCAGAGGAGTAGCCTACTGTGCTACTTGTGATGGGGAGTTTTTCACGGACAAAGATATTTACGTTGTTGGTAGTGGCTTTGTAGCTTGTGAAGAAAGTTTATTTTTAACAAGATTTGCAAGAAAAATATATATGTTAATAAGAGGTAATGATTTCACCTGTACTGGCTCGGTTGTGGAAGAAGTTAAGGAACATGAGAAGATTGAACTTCTTAACAACACACGAGTAAAAGAAGTAAGTGGCGAAAACTTTGTTAAGGAAATTGTACTTGATAAAAACGGCGAGGAGCAAAAAATTTCCGATGAAAATGGAATAGGAGTGTTTGTGTTTGCAGGCTATGCTCCGGCGAGTGAAAACTTTGCAGATATGATTAAACTAAATGAGCATAAATATATTATTACCGATGAAAATAGAAAAACGAATATTGATGGAGTTTATGCCGCTGGTGACATTTGCATTAAAAATTTAAGACAGGTAGTAACTGCTGTGTCAGACGGTGCAACTGCCGCTACTTCCCTTGAAAAATATGTTGCAACCGAGTATCAACGTTTAGCTATTCCGAAAAGAGAATATCACATGCCACAAAAAGAAGAAAAAATGTCTACTCCAAACAAAGAAGATGATGGAGCATTTATTTCAACTGAAATTAAAGAGCAATTAGCGCCCGTATTCTCTCGTTTTGAGTCAAATATTAAACTAAAATATAAACTTGATAAAAGAGATATATCAAATGAAGTCAAAGGCTTTATGTCAGAATTTTCAGCTCTTAGCAAAAACATTATTTGCGAAAATGACGATGATTTAACAGTTAAAGCACTTCCAAGTATCTCGATTTTCTCAAATGATGAAAAGTACAAAGGTGTGTCTTTTCACGGTGTTCCAGGAGGACATGAGTTCAACTCATTTGTAGTAGGTTTATACAATGCAGCAGGCCCCGGACAGATGATTGCTGTAGAAGATGTCGCAAGGATTGAAGCTATTAGCAAAAAAATAAATATCGATTTAGCTGTGACACTCTCTTGCACAAACTGCCCTGATCTTGTTATGGCAGTGGAGAGAATTTCACTACTAAACGAAAATATAACCCTCGATATTTATGATTTGCCTCATTATGAGGAATTAAAATCAAAGAATAATATTATGAGTGTGCCTTGCATGATAATAAATGGTGAACATGTGCATTTCGGTAAGAAAAATATATCTGAAGTTCTTGATATTTTAGAGAATATTTAATAACCAAATTGCAAAAAGCAACATAGCAAGCTTAAATAGCTTATCTATGTTGCTTTTATTCTTGTTTTATTACGCCAAAATTGTATTTATTACAGGTTATTGTGCTGGTTTAATATTTGAAGTAACCCAATATGCTTCGGACATTGGCATAACTACTCCTGTTATTAAGTCGTTGCTTGTTAAATTGCTAGTGTAAACTCCATGCACCATAACAGCAGACTCATCTATTAAAACTTGTTGCAAATCAACGATAATATCTTTTTGTGCATCAGCATCTAATTCTAAAATTAATTGCTCATACAAAGCATCATAAGCTTCACTTTCAAAATTACCGTGATTCATTTCACTAGGACTCTTTGAGTAGAAACTTTCAAGGAAGGAAACAGGACTTCCATCAGGAACCGTCATCCAACTACAACTTGCAAGATCAAATTCTCCCGCTACTGTCATATTCCAAACTGTGGTTGAGTCAACTATTTGGACATTAACGCCTATACCCAATTCTTGCAAGTTTATTTCAATTGCTTCACAAATTACATCTAAACTTTTGTTTGTTGAACCAATAAAATCAAGTACAATATCTTCACCATTAAGTTCACGAATGCCATTTTCGTCACTATCAATAATTCCAGCATCGTCAAGCATTTTTATGGCTTTTTCTAAATCATAAGGCGTTTTATCCACTAATTGTTCAAAGCCATAATCTATGTTTTTGAATATTCTCCGTCAAAATACCCACATTATCCTGAACCTAAGTTTATCAATCTTTCGGAAAATGAAAAAGCACTATCTGATAAATATGCAAAATATGCAAATTTAAAACATGGTTTCCAAAGAATAGATTTTCTGAGAAAGCCTGATAATAGCTTGCTTTTAATGGAAATAGAAGATCATGCAGCGTTTATGAATTTAAGAAGATTGCCCGAAGATATTCTTGAAAAAACTTTAACAAAATATAAGGAAAATATTTATCAGTTATTATCGTAAATTTTTCAATGTACAGAGTTTTTGCCATAACGAAAACCTTGTTATTTCATAATAAATATTAGTTAATTGGAAATGTTTGCTTTTTCAAATTACAAAGATTGGAAATTTAGTTCTAAGTTTAGCTATTGTTATTATTTATGCTGACAGTGCAATTTCTTTTGTAGCAAAAAAACGCAGATAATAAATTCCGAACAGATATCTCTTTATATACTATTATAATATATAGCATAAAAAATAATCATCAGTGTCCTTAAATAAGGATACTGATGAATTTTTTTATAAAAATTTAAAAAAATCTTGAAAATAGTGAAAAAGGTGTTGATATGTAACTCATATGTAACTTTTGATGTGTATAATATGCTAAAGATGTAAAGATACAACAAAAAACATTTAACTGAATTTTTTTAATAAGTTTATTGTTTTAAAAAAATAATGAGACATTTTAAAAATAATTTTAAAAAAGTTTAAAAAAGTGTTGATATGTAACTCATATGTAACTTTTGATGTGTATAATGTAATTAAGTTAAAAAACACAACGAAAAAATCACATAGATAAATTTTTTGAACATTTTTTAATTTTTATGAGAAAAATGAAATATTTTAAAAATAATTTTAAAAAAAGTTCGAAAAAGTGTCGATATGTAACTCATATGTAACTTTTTGTGTGTATAATGTAATTAAGTTAAAAAAACCAAAAGAAAAAAAGGAGAATAATCATGACAAATATTCTAAATCAAAAATGGACGAAAGTTTTTGCTTTTATCCTATCATTGACATTAATGCTTGTAGCAATTCCGCTTAATGCTTTTGCTACTGGGGACACATCTGAGGGTGAAGGCGAAGGAAGCACACCGCCAGCATCACCTGCGACTTACACTGTTACAGTAAATTATGTTGACAGTGCTGATAACACTAGCGTTCAATCTTCATACGTTTCTGAAGCACTTGCAGATGGCGCAACTTATGACGTTTCTGCTCAATTAAACCCTACTATTGATGGTTATACTTATAGTAGTTCAGACCTTGTTGCTTCTGGTACAATTTCTGGTGCAAATGTAGTTATTACTTCTTCTTATACTAAAGATGTAGCACCTATTGATAATTCTCCTGTATTTAATGCAGCAGATATTATTACATTAACTCCAGGTGCTGCAATACAGTATGATTCGTGGCAAGATAGTTTTGGAGTTTGTTACTACCCAGAAGAATACAAAACTCGTGCTTGGGTTACATGGGGAATGAATATCTCATTATCTCAAGAAGCTATTGATGCTGGTATCACAATAAAAACGATTCAGTTTAACCCTGGATCTTTAGGGACGTTATCTGTTCCAGCAAATACAACTTCATATGATTTCACATCTGTACCTGGATTAGCTAGTGCTTATAAAGGTAGTGCAACAACAACAGTTTTAAAAGCTATGATCAGCTTTAATATTCCAGCAGGTGTGACAGTTAATGGTGCTGATAATGGATATTATAAATATGCGGAATATACTGGTTTTACACTACCAGATTTACCAGTAGAAAAGATGACAATTACTAGAGTTCTTTTTGATAGTGAAACAAATGTATTTACAATTAAAGCAGAACCTGGTGACCAAACAAATGTTAGAGGTGTTGTTGGCATTAAAAATGCTGATGGCGGATATGATTACATTGAAGAAAATTTAGTGTATACTCAAAGCGGAGATGAGTGGATTGCAACTTTTGATGCAAGTGCTTATTTAGGTGAAAATTATACTGAAAGATTTGGATTTACTGCGATTTCTGATGAGTCTACAGAAACAGTGTCAAAATACATTTCACTAGTAAAGCCTACTTTCCACGATGTTGATGGAAGTGTTATCGACAACGGTGGTAAATACTATGATAAAGATACATTGATTTCTTCAGTTGCTCCAGAATTAGATGATAGCAAATTACTAGAAGGTCAAAAATTAGCTGGAAGTGATTTAATCGGAAGCTGGTATGTTAAACATGATAATGGTACAGTTCAATTCGTTGGAAATACTAACAGTACATTTGAATTAGAAGGCGATTATACAGGATATTATCCAATCGTTCTTTCAGAAGTAAAATTCAATCTTAATGGAGAAGAAACTTCAATTTGGACTACTTTTAATGACTTAGGGACAAACACATATGATATTACTTCAGGTATCCCATCAGCAAGCTATGAATCATTAGGTTATATTTGGTATGCTGGTAACACAGAATACACTCAAGACGATATTTATTCTATGAATATATCTGAACCAATTACTTTTACAAGTACTGGTGAAGAAGTAAAACCTATTGATTTTGCTAGAGTAATATATTCTGGCGAAGCTTTAACAGAAACTTATGTAAAAGAAGCAATTGCTAAAGAATTAGGGGTAGCATTAGCTGATATTGAATTTGTAAGCGAAATCCCTACTGACGTAGTTTGGAACAGCAGACCTACTGGAATCAATGAATTGTTCACAGAAAGTGATGTTAGTGTTCAAAATGTTACAGTTAAGGTTGCAGGTAGCGAGCAAACTGTTGAAGTTAAAATATACCCAAGACCTGCAATGGTAAATCGTGTTCATGCTTCATACGCAGTTCAAGGTTCTAACTCAGATATTATGATTGGTTTGGGCTTGGTAGGTCAAATTGGCTATACTGAAATGAGTTTTGGTCGTGATACAAAAATAATTACATCTTCGAAAGAATTACAATCCTTCTACTATGATTTCTATCAAGAAAATCCAGAAGCAGAAATGGCATCAACTCCAGTTTTAGGCATTAACTATTATGATACAGTTTTAAATGGACATTACAGCACAAATGAAATTGAAGTCGAATATTATAATGGAGATATATTCAATTTACCTGCTGAAATGAACAAAGAAAATACAATGGTATTAGATACTGATGTTTATAACAACTATCATTTCCATATGACTATGGGGGCACTAAGTATAGTTGCAGCTAATAACTACGAAGATAGCAAACCATATGATGGCTTTGGTTATAGATTTGATACAAAAGCTAATACGGCTGTTGAAGTTGATGAATTCTTAAGCGAAGTAAGTAATGTAAATATCGATAATGTTATTAGTGAATTAGACGATGATCAACAACTAGTAATCCGTTTCTGGAACGAAGCTACTAATGCATTTGACTTAGCGGAATACACAACTCAATCAGCACCTGGCGTATATGAAGTACCATTTAAAGTATTAGTTGCTGATAAAGACGGAGTAGTTCTTGAAGACGAATTTAATGCAGTTCAATTTGGTTTTGACGTACCAATGACTCCATCTCAAATTAAAGAAGCAACTAACTCATATTTGGCAACAATCACAATTGAGCAACCACCACAAGCAATTTACCCTGTAACAGTAAATCGTTATGACGAAACTTCAGGTACAGCTCAATTTATCGACTCACTACAAGTAATGACAGGTATTGTTGGTACTGGATACGATATTGAAGCTTCAAACGGCTCATTATTCTCAATCAGCGGACTAACTTACACTCGTACTGACGGTGCAGCTATTTCAGGTACAATCGTTGACGGTGGAGTAGTAATTAACCTATACTTCACAAGTGAAGGTGGAACAAATCCAAACCCAACACCTGACCCTGAAACGACTCCTGATGAAGAAGAAATTTTAGAAGATGATGTTCCTCTAGCTCCTCCTCCAACTTCTGAAGAAGACGAAGAAGAAATCATTGATGAAGAAATCCCTTTAGCAGTTCCAGCAACTAATGATTCAAGATCTGTAGTGCCAGTATTTGCTACTGCAATTGCAAGCTTGCTAGCTCTAGCTATTACAAAAACTTCACTAAGAGGAAGAAAAAGTAAATAATTGATTATTAAAGACCTATCTATTTTAGAAATAGATAGGTCTTTATTTTTTATATTAAGAAATAGGAAAAATAGTAACTTCTTATTGACATATCATTTTTATGAGAGTACAATAGTTATAATAATTAATCTAGTTAAATAAATATTAAAACATATTTCTCCAAAAAGAAAGGCAGGATAAAATGTACAAACATCATGAAGATTCGCTGGTAAATCTAATCAACTATTTTAAAGAGGATAAAGAAATTATTTCAATTATATTTGGTGGCTCGGTAGCAAAAGGCTGTGAACGAATTGACTCGGACTTAGACGTAATTATCGTTGTTAGTGACGAAAAATATGCTCGTCATGAGAAAGAAAATCGATTAGCTGAAACTGTTCAAGGGCATTGTACTTATGAAAAAGGATATTTCGATGTAAAATATGTTACAATGAGTTATCTTGAAATCGCAGCAAAAAAGGGGAGTGAACCTTGTCGAAACGCCTTTATTTCCTCAAGGCAAATATATGAGCAATTAGAGAAGTTAAAAGAGGCTGGATTTGAATATGACGCACTTTTAATGCTGGGAGTAGCAGGGAAAAATGCTGGAATTATAAACACAGAAGCAACTATTAAATTATTGAGTACATTTAATCCTTATATGGTTTCAATTATGCCAACTTCGGTGACTCCAGGTAGTGAGTTAGAAGCAATTTGTGATAGTGGTGATTATGTTGAACTAACTGAACTTGAAATGTTAAGAGAAGAAATAGAATTTTTAAAAGCACTCGATGTAGATGATAGCTGTTATTTTTTTGGAAGCCATAATTTCAATTTAGTTCCTGTGAGTGGGACAATGGGTGAGCGTGATAAAATGATTTCTCATTTAGAAAAAGCAATTAAAAATCTTGACCCAAAAGTTTTAAATAGCACAAAACCAAGAGGTCCAATTTAAGTACAAAAATTACAAAAACAATAAAAACAAAGCGGATTGAATGTATTTTTACATTTCAATCCGTTTATAAATTTTGAAGTTAATTTTGTTTATGTGGAAATAAATTATAAATAATATTATTCCGAAAGGTTAATAGTAATATTCCGTAGCACTTGATATTATTCCATAGTAAATTTAGAATTGATGAAAGATGTTTGGGATCTCCCACCAAAACCGCTTTTCGTGCAACAGTACCAACATCAACTTTTACTGTATCATTAACTCCTTGACCTGAGCCGCCTACAAATTCAACATCTGCATACTGAGTATTATTTACATCTTTGGCATAATCCGATGCCTTATTATGCATTTTGGACCGATAATTTGAAATATTTTCTGCATATAACAACCACAGAGTGCTACTCCCTGTCGCTAAGTTTTATTCAATTTTAGATATTTTTGTATTTATTCGCTGTTAATAATTCTTACTTTTTATCTCTATTATATATGTTCCTTGCAACGTAAGGTATCGACCTCGCAAGAGGAAGAAATGGCATAGAGGGCAGAAGAAAGAGAGAAAAAGCGAAGGGTTTTGCTGTAATGGCGAAACATAAGGGTTCAAAATTTGCCCGAACTTGAAAGAGTGCTGACTTCTCTACAAGTCAACTTTTGTTGACTTCGGTATTTCATAGCAAGAAATGGAGGTAAACCTATGAATGGTAATAATTCAACGACAGCGAAAGCTGAGAGATTATCAGACAACAAAAGGCTTGAATTTCAGTGGAGAACAATCGACTGGAAACAAGCTGAAACCTATGTTAATAGGCTACAAATCAGGATTGCTAAGATGGCAACTGAAAAGAAATGGAACACAGTGAAAAGACTTCAGTATTTACTGACTCATTCGTATTATGCCAAAGCATTGGCGGTGCGTAAAGTAACCACTAACAAAGGGAAAAAGACCGCAGGTGTAGACAAAGAATTATGGAATACACCATTATCCAAAATGAAAGCGGTATTATCCCTAACAGACAAAAAACTACAAAGCAAAACCATTAAGACGTGTTTATATCGAAAAGAAAGGCAAGAAAGCAAAACGTCCTCTCGGTATTCCGTGTATGTATGATAGAGCCATGCAAGCGCTTTATGCACTGGCACTTGACCCAGTGGCAGAAGTTACGGCTGACAAAAAGTCCT
>CAYJLB010000057.1:10641-15385 GCA_964370845.1 uncultured Oscillospiraceae bacterium | reverse complement strand
ACTATTATTTTCCAACAATGTATTTTCTGCAGAACCATTTACACAAATGAAATTGGGATAGCTCGATAACTCATTTATTGCAACTTTTCTCATGTCATCATTTGGCTCAACTGCAAAGACTAAACTCCCTTGTTCAAGTAATTGCTTTGTAAGAATACCTGTTCCAGAGCCTATATCGGCTATTCTACTTTCAGAGTTAATTCCAACATCAGAATACAAATAATTAATAAATTTCTCAGGATAATTCGGTCTAAATTTTTTGTATATCTCACCCATTTTGTCAAATTTGTTTTCGTTCATAATTTACCTCCAATTATATAAATCCTCACTGTTGAAAAACAGCGGACGCAAACCTTTCCTAATTCACAAAAGAAAAACGTGAATTGGGGTCGGCGGCTCGCCGAATATAAATAATCTCACATCATTCAAATGTGGCTTTATTAAATGTATTATACTGCAACAATACATATAAGTCAATCAACAGTACTAAACAACATTTTCTTTTTCTCTTTAAAATTAGTAGAGAAGATTTTATATTGCAAAGAATCTTTGGGAATTGGTTTTGCAAATGGAATTACTTTTTTACCGCAAATTATTAGTCCTGCACCTTTTTCACCAGTTTTTAGAAAATTAGTTTGAGAGGGGGAGAGTTCAAATAAATTTACTAGCTTTTCTAAATCGTTTTTCTTTTGCTGAAGCATTATTACAAATTCACTATTAGACAGCATTGTTTGTGCTTGTTTTGAATTTAATACTTCGGTGATATTTTGTGTTATTCCTGTAGCTACTCCACCGTGTTTACGGATACGTTTATATACTTTTGCAAAGAAATCGCCCGATTTTGATGTTTCCTTATTGTCGCTATCGTTAAACATTATGGAAAATTCATCTACCCACACCCACGTTCTAATACCTTTTTTCTTGTTTTCAATTACACGTTGCCATAAATACTCAAGTATTACTTGAAGTCCTACTATACGCAATTGGTCACCCATTTCAAATATATCGATTACTAAGAATTTTTTGTTAATCTCTATATTTGTTTGGCTTGCAAAGCTGTTAAATGAACCCATTGCATATAGTTCGATATATCTTGCAATGTCCTTTGCTTCGATGTCCGATTGCGCCATTAGTTCATCATAAAATGTTATTAGTGTGGGAAGTTTTGTTTTATCACCTTTACTATCGATAAAAGGTTTATATACTTCTTTTACACATCTATCAATTACTGATTTTTCTGATGAAGTGAGTTTTTGTCCTTTCGCTGTTTCAACTACTGTCATCATAAATTCTGCTTTCATTGAAATTGCATTTGTACCCTCGTCGGTATAGGTTATATCTGTATCAAAAATATTAATTTTTGTGACACTGTCAGGGGATAGTTTTAGTATTTCTCCATCATATTGTTGTACAAGGGGCAAATACTCATTTTCAGGGTCTATAACGATTACTTCATCTTCAGGATAACGCATTAAAACATCTACAATTTCCGACTTAGTAAACATCGATTTACCCGAACCCGAAGCACCTAAAATAAAACCATTTGCATTCATTTCTTCAGTTCTATCAAGGACGATTAATGCATTTGTAACTTGATTTATTCCGTAGTTAATTCCTGTATCACTAAAATATGCTCTTGAACTAAATGGGAGTAGAATTCCGCTTGCATCAGATAATAAATAGGTGTTGATTGAATTACCTGTAAGTGTATCAAAACTGTTTACTGCAAAGGGGAGCATTGTGTTTAATCCTTTTTCTTGCTGTCTTAAAAGGATACCTAGTTTTACTTGGTTTTTTGTCGCTTTTCCTAGTATAGTTTTTGTAATTTCCTCTAGTTCATCTTTTGTTGGAGCAGAAATTGAAATGAGAACTCCTATAGAAAATAGTTCGCAGTTACTTCCACTTAGCTGATTTTGCAAATCTTCAAGCTCTTTGATTTTTTCTATATATCGGAAAGGGATAAAATCTGTTCCCGACTTATGATTTTTTTCTTTTCGCTTTTGAATTTGCTCTTGAACATTGAAAATTTCTTTACGGAGTTTTTCTAATGCTTCTCTTTTATCAATTCTTTTTATTTGCTTTGATACAGTGATTTTATGGTTATTATCTAGCAAATCTGTTATAAAAGTGTCTTCTAATTCACGGTCATAATATTTGACATATAAAACTCTTGTAAAGGCATAGCCTATTTCAATTTCTTTAGGTTTAAATGTAAATCCGTCGGGGGCTATATAATCTTTAATTCTTCCACCTCTTGAGTAGATTTTCTTTGGTAACAAAAATTCTGTATCATCAAATGGGTGGTAAAACTCGTAAAGTATTTTAAATACATCTTCGGGTAGGCACTGTTTTGTATCACTCCCTAATTGTGTATAGTAGTTTTGTAACTCCCTATAATATTTGAATAATACATTTACATTGTCGGTTCGATTTATTGGCTTATATGACATTGCTACTAGCATAATTTTTTCTGCTGAGGATATTTCCGATTTGCTTATATATCCTTTTTGAATTTTACAATAATCGTTATGGAGTTCTCCAAATTTTTTGTTTTTTGGAATTAATACTTTTTCTAGTTTTGCTGAATTTGAAGTTGAGTTCATTACAAATTCTTGGAAACTCACATCAGGTGGAAGTGCGTTTAACAACTTTTTATATTGCATATATTTTTCTTCCTGTTCGGCTTCTCTTAGTAAAGAGTAATCTATATTTTCAAATGCAAAAATTAATGTATATGTGTTCTCTTTCACTAAGAAAAGTCCGTTGTCATATGCTTCAATAAATGGAATTGTATCTTGTGCTGTTTTAGGTAGTTTCATTGTCCTTGAAAAAAATAATCTTTTATTGTTATTTTCTCGTTCTTTACTTTTGTTTTTCCACATTGTCAAACACACCTTTCCTATGATATGGACGTTTATCTATTGGCTTAAATGATAGAATTAATACTTTGAATAATGACATTCCTTGTATTTGAATTACTCCAAAACCTAAAATTATTGCAATTTCTAAGAATAACAAAAACATTATTAAATCGTTATCAATCTTATATCTAGCAAGGAAAAAATATGTTCCTAGAGCAATTAGCAATGCAAATATAGCAGAAAGTATTTGCTTAAGTGTGAGGTTTAAAAATAGTGTTCCGTCACGAATTATATTTTTTGTAACTTTTACTTTAATCATTATAAAAATCCTTTCTTGTTTTATGCTATTAGGTTTTTTAGTATTCGTGGAGGTTTTACCATCATAATGCACATTACAATTGCTAAACCTAAGTTAGGTATGCTATTTACTAACCAATCCATATAAGTGGTGCTTGTAACATTTTGCCACCAACCCATACATATTACATAAACAATTGCCATAAATAGAGTTTCAAAAACTACACTTGCAAAAGTAACGATGAAATTCCTAAAATAGCGTGAGGTTGCTTCACCACCTGATAGGCAAGCAAAAAATGCAGGTGATACAGTTACCATAATTGCTAGTTCAATCATTCTTATCATTAATTTTATTGCTATAATTGCTCCAGTAATTAATAAAACTCCTGCAAATAATAATAATGGAGTACGAGAAATCAAAATATTAAAAAAGTCTATTATTGGACCGATAATCCACAACCCTGAAAAAGAAGTGTCAATATCGGGCCAAGTGAATGCTAAAGTTCTAGATTGGTCTATTATTGCACTAACAATATTATCGTTAAATATCAATATAAATTCGCATATTTCATAGCTTAAATCAACAAACACTTTTGCGAAAATTACTCTCATTACAATACTTGCTCCACCTTTAAATGTCATAAGCTCATATTTAGAAATTATTGTAATAAAATTCAGTCCAATGAATAATAATGAAATTGTATAGCCGACTAGCTTGAAAATATTTGAATAATTTAATGCTGTTCCAAAAATGTCAATTGTAGCTGTAAATGAACTTGAATTGCCTGTTGCAGGCAGGTATGAAAAATCTTGAATATTATAGCCGATATTTATCCAAGTAAAATCAACTACATCAAATAGAATGTCTATTGTTTCTATTATAAAATTCAAATCTTCATCTTCCAATTCTAGTTTTGCATCATCGGGATAATAACCGCCACCTTGACTATTATTTCCGCTGTTACTACCGCCGTCATTTACATTGTTATCTACTAATGTTGCACTTACTGATAGGCTTACTGAAAGAAAGACAGCAAATACTATCATTAAAATAAAAACAATTTTTTTCATAATCTAACAACTCCTTTAAAGAAAGAGAGTGCGACAAAAAATATATTTGTCATACTCTCTTTTTCTTTTGTCTTAGATTAGTGCTTCTATTGCAAAAGTTGATGCGAAAACAACTCCTGCCACTACTAATGAAGCAATTCCTGCGTTTCTATCACGAGGGTTTTCATCGGCTTGACCTTGTACAATTTTTACTGTACCGGGGATTGCTCCTACTGCAATAATTCCTATTCTTACTACCCAAAAAACTATTGTAACAAGTGAGTCAAGTGCTGTTGTATCTACACCCGGAGGACTTGCAGCTGCTGCATTTACTACTGTTGCATTTAGTATTGCCATTAAAGACATTGCCGTTAGAATTACTATTTTTTTAGTTGTTTTTTTCATTAAAAATCAATTCCTTTCTAATTTGTGTTTTAAATTTTTTACTTACTTTTTCATAACTGCTTTGCCAACTTCGGAAACTGCTCCTACAACAGGAATTGCTTTATTGGCTACTCCTGCAGTTAAATTACTTG
>CAYJLB010000057.1:7080-10541 GCA_964370845.1 uncultured Oscillospiraceae bacterium | reverse complement strand
TTAAATTACTTGAATTTAGATTAGTAATCTTTGACATTAGAGCTTGCTTTTGATGCGATTTTGCTTCATTGACAAATGAATTTTGACCTATGTAATTTTCTCCTTTCTTAGTAATTTTGATAATACCTTTGTCGTTGTCTATTGTAATTAAATTTTCTTTTGAACAGGTTTCAAGAGTTTCTTTCACTGTTTGGCGTAATTTATCATTTTCAATATTTGCAATTGCTTCTATTGGCATAGTTTTGCTATATTGAAAATATGATAAGTCGGTAATTTGTCCAGTGAATATAAAAGGTTGTTCGCTTTTTAAGTTAATTACATCTGATGTAATTTTTTCATTTGTTAGTGCATTGGAATTGCTGAATATTGATGAAGATAATGTTTGAATTCCTTTTATTACATCGGTTAATTCTCTTTGTAATTTTGGTATTTCGTCTAAATATTCTTCCATATGTGCGTTCACTCCTTTCCTTTAGAAAACATTTAATAAAGGGTTTACATCATCGTCAAATTCGTTGTCAAAATCTTCCTCACTGATTTCGTCATAGAATTCATTATTCTTTTGCAACTCATTTTGTTTAATGCTTTCCTCTATGATATTAATTGTAGTTTGACTTTCAAATAGGTTGGCTAGTTCATTTTGCTCTATTTTCTCACGTTGAATTTGCAGTTTTTTAGCTTTTTCTAAGTCGATTGAATTTTTTTCTTGATTTTCTTTTTGAATTTTTAAATATTTGCTTTTTCTTTCGCTTTTTATATTTCCAAAATCAATTTTTAAATCTGTGTTATTATGAAAATCTTTTGGAAAGGAACTTCCAACTTTTCCTATTAATGGGTGGGTTAGTGTATCAAATTTTAGTAGAAAAAATGGTCTAAATTCATCAACGAAAACTATACAATTTCCACCGTATTTTTTTGACCCACCTTTTGGACGCATTGCAATTCCTAGCTCATCTACTGTGAGCAAATCTCTTGCATTATAACTTTCATTTTCTGAACTTCCTCCGTGAGAGCCACGATTATATGAATGTGTATCCGTTCGGACTGTTGTTTTTCCTAATCTTTTTACAACATATTCTTTTGTATCAATATCATTTGTTCCAAGATATGTGAAGATTGAGCAGTTTCCAATAATACTTTCATAGGTCTTTTCATATAATGCTTTTAACTGTGAAATTCCCTGTAAAACAACACAAATTCTAATGTTATGGGAACGTACTACTGATAATGTTTCATTAAAATTAGGAATTTTCCCAATATTTGCAAACTCGTCTAACTCGCAGGATACAAGGAGTGGTAATCTTCCGTTAAACTTAAAATTTGCTACATACATTAACCTTTCAAAAAGTTGTGAGTAGAAAATATTTGCAACCGCTTTATACGTTTGTCTTGCAGGAGGGATAATTAAAAATATTGCGGTCTTTTCCACTCCTACATTATCAAAATCCATTTCATCATTTAGGGTAAGTTCATCTACGTCCTCTACCGCCCAAAGTCTTAGCCTTGTTGAAAGTGTTTTTGCAATGCTTCCCATTGTTTCTTGTGGAGTACCTTGCATACTGTTCCAATTTATTGTGGACGCATCATTTGGATTTTCTATTTTATGTTTGTTTAGACACCTTGCTAATTCGCACATTTCATCAATTTTTCCGTCTTTATATGAAATTGAATTTACAAGCCTTATAACTCGTCCAAAGGATTTCATTTCACTCTCACTTTTCCATAAATAAAGCATTATTGCTACTAATAAATCTTGTGCTGAACCTATCCAAAAATCTTCACGTTCACCCTCTCCTGCGGAATTTTTCATAAATAAATCTGCTACGGAAAGTACATCTTGTTCCTCTTTCATATAAACAAATGGGTTATATGTATTGGACAAATTAATGTCGATGAGATTTAGAACTTTTATTATATATCCATTTTCTTTGAGTAATTTTGCTGTGTCCCTGTAGAGTTCACCTTTCGGGTCGGTAACTACATACGAACCATACATTTGCATAATATCGGGTTTGATTTTTCTAAATGATTTACCTGCTCCCGAACCACCTATTACAACTTCATTTAAGTTATGTAATTCGTAATACTTTTTCTTTTTGTTGCTTATAGTTGCGTAAAATGATGTTCCTATTGGAATTCCTTTATTATCAAGAAATTCTTTTTCATCGTAGTTGCTTGCCCAAGTAGCACTCCCGTGTTCAGTTCCTCTATATTCATTATAGGATTTTGTTGAAGTTATTACTAGAATTATTATCATTACTGCAAACAATTGAATGTACCATAAATTTTGAAATTGCATTTTGCTTGCAATAAATAACAGGTTAAATGTAATATTTTGTATTGTTTCGAGGTGAAATAGATAACCCATTGCTTCAAGTAGTACATTTACACCGCCAGTTTCCATATTGTTTAACTCCATATAACTTAGATAAATTGCGGTTGTATAGATTAATAATAGCAATAAAATTAGGTACAAGATAATTGATATTTTTAGTTTTTGTTTAAATCCTGTTGTGCTACGTTTTAGTTTATTTCTGTTTTGCATTGACACCCTCCTTATTATTTTGTTGGAGTTAGTTTATGATTTTGCAAAATTTGAGATATAAATGCTTCATCTTCTTTTCTAAATTTTATTAGATGTTCATTTTCATTTGATGTTGCTGTAGAAACAATAACGTAATTAATACTAAGTTCTTCAAGTTCGCTTGAGGATATTTTTTTATACTGATAATATTCACTTGGAGTAGTGTATTCGCTATCAATATTATCGGGTATTCCATCACTGTCACTATCTCGTTTTTGAAACTTTTCATCTACACTTTTTTGTTCGATGAAGTTTATCACTGCTCGTTCGAGTGACTCAAAATATTTACCATTGTCCCACTCAATTAAGTTTTTTTCCTTGTGTTTTAATCCGTTTGCTACGATAAAAGGTGTAGGGTCTTTTATTTCTAAAGAAGTTTCTCGCTTTAATAAAGCTACTGTTTCACTTTGGGAAACAATAAAATATACTGTTTGGTCTAGGCTACTTAATTTGAATTCCATTCTTATACCGTCCTTTCTAGCACTTGCAAATTGTGCTATTATAGCACAAAATAATTAACGTGACACAAAAGTTGTGAATTGTGCTATTATAGCACAATTTTAACTTTATCACAAATAAACCTTTGTTTTAATAGTGTGGTTTAGTTAAAAACACAATAAAATTAAGAGATTTTTACTTTATTATACTTGTTTTTGTAGCACAATTTTTAATTTTGTTTATTTCTTCTTCTTTTGAACTATCAAATTTAATGACTAATTTATTGTCAGTTTCTTTGACTTCAAAATCAATGTCACTTTCTTTAAGTTTATCTAGTTCATTTTGTGTTACTGTCATATACTTGTCATTTATCTCTTGAGTAGGGTTCTTATCTTCTTCAATTTCTTTATCAAGTCTTGCGATTTCAGAAATTTTAAAT
>CAYJLB010000057.1:0-7070 GCA_964370845.1 uncultured Oscillospiraceae bacterium | reverse complement strand
AATGATAATTCATCTTCCTGCATAAAAGGCTTTTTAACTTCTTCTTTAGCTTTTTGGAGTTGATTTTGTACAGTATGTAGTTCTTCCTTCGAGCTTGACAGTTTTTCGGGAAGTCCTTTTATGACATTATCAATTCTTGTTATAACACCTCTTGGGTCAGTTCCTAAAACAGTACTTTGTGAAGATTTTCCCTTTAAAATTAAATTGAATTCATTATAAAAAGAGTTGAATGACAAAAACATATTCATTTTACAGTAATATCCAATATGCACCTTATCTGTTCCTTTTATGGTTTTGCACCTATCGAGGATAACTGCACCCGCCTTTTCTTTATCTGTATAGGTTTTATCTTCAATTTTCATAGAAAAATCATCAGGGGAATAGACTGTTTTAATTTTTTCTATATCATTTTCAAGATTGGAAATAACATTTTCTGTAAGTTTGATTTTTTCAGGATAGTGTTTAAGTATGTTATCTTCAAGCCTATATTTTGAGTTTAGATAATTGGATTTAAGAATTTTTAATTTCGACACTTCAACATCTAAATCCATACGTTCTTTAATTTTGGGATTTCCTGCACACAATGCTTTTATTTCTGCAAAGGATAGAGCTGTTTCATCTAAATCATCACATTCACGAACTGGGGATTTTGATGTCATTACTTGTGAAATAAACTCTTGCTTTTTCTCCAAAGTTTGCCAGATGTAGCTGTCAAAAGTTCCTTCTGTTGCATATCTGAACACTTTAACTTCGCTATTTTTATTGCCTTGTCGCTCAATTCTACCACTTCGCTGACGCAAATCTCCTGGTCTCCACGGCGCATCTAAATCGTGCAAAGCAATCAATCTGTCCTGAATATTCATACCTGCACCACACTTTGCTGTACTTCCCAGTAAAACCCTCACATCGCCACTTCGTACTTTTTCAAAAAGTTTCTTTTTGGCAATCTCAGTTTTTGCTTCGTGTATAAATGAAATTTCCGTTTTGGGAATTCCTTTTTTCGCTAGTTTATTTCGTATGTCATCATAAATATTGAAATTGTCATTACTTTTGTCAGTTTGTGGTGTAGATAAGTCGCAGAATATAAGTTGTGTTAATTTGTCAGGTTTTCCTTTTTCCCAAATATCGTATACGTTATTTACACAAGTGTTTACTTTGCTGTTTGGGTCATCGGGGAGCAGGGGATTTACAACCCTTTGGTCTAAACCTATTTTTCTTCCATCAGAAGTGACTTTCAAGATATTATCTATGCTTGGGTCAATTTTTTTCACTTGAATTTCAATTGCTCTTTCAGATAAACTTTTCACCATTTCTTTTTGAATATCACTAGGTTTTGTAGTAACATTTTGATATATTACTTTTGGAGTAGGTAGGTTTAATTGGTCGGAAGTTTTTATGTCGGCTACTTCTTTGAACATATTCATTAGTTCGGGCAAATTGTAGAATTTTGAAAATCTCGTGCGAAGTCTATATCCGTTACCTTCAGGTGCGAGTTCGTTTGCTGTAACTGTTTCTCCGAAAGTGCTTGCCCAGCTGTCAAAATGTAGCAATTTATTTTTCTTTAGTGTGTTGTATTGCAAGTAACGTTGCATTGTAAATAGCTCCGACATTGAATTGCTCACGGGTGTACCTGTAGCAAAAATTACACCTTTACCGCCTGTAAGCTCGTCCATATACCTACACTTTAAAAACATATCAGTTGATTTTTGTGCTTCTGATGTAGAAAGTCCTGTTACATTGCGCATTTTTGTAAACAAAAATAAATTCTTAAAACTATGTGCTTCGTCTACAAAAAGCCTATCAACTCCTAATTCTTCGAAAGTTACAACATCATCTTTTCGCTCTAATGCTTGTAATTTTTCCAATCTTTGTTCCAGTTTTTTTCTTGTGCTTTCAAGCTTTTTAATAGCATATCGTTCACCGCCACTTTTCCTAATTTCACTTATTCCATTTACGATTTCCTCAATTTGATTTTTTATCATAACTTCTTGTCTTTCTTGAGAAATTGGAATTCGTTCAAATTGGCTATGCCCTATGATAACTCCGTCATAATCGCCTGTGGATATTTTTGCACAGAATTTTTTTCTTTTTTCCGCTGTAAAGTCAACATTTTTTGCTACTAAAAGATTTGCTGAAGGGTAAAGTCTTAAAAACTCTGTTGCCATTTGTTCGGTTAAATGGTTTGGAACTGTAAACATTGGTTTTTGACAAAGTCCTAATCTTTTACTTTCCATTGCACTTGCTATCATTTCGAAACTTTTTCCTGCTCCAACTTCGTGTGCTAGGAGTGTATTTCCACCATAAATAATGCGGGCAATTGCATTTTTTTGATGTTCTCTTAATGAAAACTCTGGATTAATTCCACCAAAAGTGATGTGGCTTCCGTCATATTCTCTAGGGCGGATAGAATTGAATTTTTCATTATATAGCTGTACTAATAGTTGCCTTCTGTTTGGTTCGTTGAATATCCATTCAGAGAATTTTTCTTGAATTTGCTTTTGTTTTTGCTGTGCAATTTCAGTTTCATTTTTATTCAAAACTCTAATTTCTTTTCCGTTTTCAATCCTTATGTCATAAATGCTCGTCACTCTTAAATTAAGTGAATCTTCAAGTAATTTATATGAACTAGCTCTTGTAGTTCCAAAAGTTGTATAGGCATTAACATTATCGTGTCCGATAGAATTTTTATTTGTTATAAACCATTCACTTGTATGTTCGGAGAAGTTGACTTTTATATCAAATCGATTAAAAACAGGTGTTTCGAAAAGTTCATACATAAATTCTTGAATATACTTTTTATCAATCCACGTTGAGCCTAATTTTACTTTAATTTCACTTGCTTCGAGTTTTTTTGGTTGTGCTTGTTCGAGATACTCTACATTTATTGAAAAAACAGGGTCTTTTTCTACTGCTAACTTTGCTGTGATTAATTTTTCTCTTACATTTCCGCTTAAATATTCATCTGCTGTCACATATTTTGGTTGAGAAACACTTTCATTTGTATATTGTGGATTTAAGAAAATTACTCCATTTAAGTTTTTATATAGTTTTTCTTCGTCAAAACCTGTGAGTTTTTCCATAAATTCAATATCAACTTTTGCTTTTTCACCC
Organism: uncultured Oscillospiraceae bacterium; assembly: GCA_964370845.1. Classification (GTDB taxonomy): domain Bacteria; phylum Bacillota; class Clostridia; order Oscillospirales; family Ruminococcaceae; genus CAYJLB01. The sequence continues at coordinate 3,959 of CAYJLB010000057.1, read as the reverse complement.
ATTGAAACCACTAAGGCTTCACTAGCTGTTTCAACATTTGTAACCTCTACATTTTGTTTAATAGTTCTTTTGGTGAAAATATCAGCTTTTGAAATTAAGTTTCCATCATCGTCAACTTTTTCTAGTGAACATAATAAGTAATATGAATCATCTTCTTTAAAGGCTTGAGCATTGCTTCGGCTACTGATTAAACCGTGTTTATCTATGAAATTATCATATATTCGGTTTAATTCCTTTTGTTGTGTCGCAATTGCTTCATCGCTATATTCGTTTAGCTGTAGCCTTATTACTTCATTAACGCAATTTCTTATTTCAATAAGACCTTTTGTGCGTTCTTGTGCTGTTTCACTTAGAATTGGTCTATACATTATTGAATTTTCACGGAAATATACTTTATCTTCTACTAATGTATAGGAGTAGTTTTTTACATCAGGACTTGCAGGGATTGTAGTATCTTCTATAGTATCAACTTCGGATAAATCTACTTCGAAAAATTCGCCTTTTATATTTGTAATCGCTTCTTTTAACTGGAGTTCTAAAGATTTACCCTCTATTGGTGAACAAGTACTTCGAGGACCAAAAGGACCACTTACCATTTCCATTTTTCCAAGTATCATTTGTGGATTTTCAATAAAATAGCTATTCATTGAAATGTTGTCATCGTTTAAACCTAAATGCACCCATTCTTCATTTGAAATAATTGGTTTTTCACGTTTTTGTAGAAATATTATATCTGTTGTAACTTCTGTTCCTGCGTTGGCTTTAAAAGCATTATTTGGTAATCTTATTGCTCCAAGTAATTCAGCTCTTTCGGAAATGTATTGTCTAACTTTAGAGTTGGCTTTATCTAGTGTTCCGCTAGAAGTTATAAAAGCTATTATTCCTCCTGCACGGATTTTATCTAAAGTTGCACCAAAGAAATAATCGTGAATTAACCAGTTTCGGTTTTTATATCTTTTGTCAAAAATACTATAATCCCCAAAGGGTACGTTACCCACAGCTACATCAAAAAAATTATCAGGGAAATTAGTTTTTTCATACCCTGTGTTATAGATATTTGCATTTGGGTATAGTTTTTCTGCAACTCGGGAAGTAATTGAGTCTAATTCTACTCCATATAAATCTGAATTTGACATTTCTTCAGGTAACATTCCAAAGAAATTTCCTGTGCCACAACTTGGCTCTAAAATATTTCCTTTAGTAAATCCTAGATTATTAAGTGTATCGTAGATTGATTCAATTATAGTTGGGGAGGTATAAAATGCATTTAGGGTACTTTCTCTTGCATTAGAATATTCTTCATCGGTGAGCAGAGATTTTAATAAGTTGTAGTTCGGGTTAGTTTCTTGAAAAATTTCATTAAGACCGCCAAAACCAACATATTTAGATAGTATTTCCTTTTCTTCATCGGAAACAAGGCGATTTTCCTTTTCTATAAGTTTAAGTGTTCTTATAGCTGCTAGATTATTGTTTGTTTTCTCAGATTTTGTGCCTACACCAAGTTCAAAATCAGTAATTTTATAATTTTCTGATGTTTCCATTATTAAAGGTTTTATTTCTTCATCAATTACTGGTTCTATTATTGGTTCAGAGATAGTTTTTTCATTATCTACAGGGGGAACAAGTTCGGGATAGAATAAATTTGGCTCTTTTAAAGCTTCGGGAGGAACTGGCTTTGTTTTATCAAGTTGTGCATCAGGGTCAATCAAATCTTCACTTGTAATAAATGGAATAGTTGGCTGTTTTTCAATAACTTCTAAAAACTCATCATCTTCAGTTGTATATCCAAAATCTTCAGCTAAAGAAAAATCAATGTGTTTATCTTCAAAATTGTGAAAATACACATATATTGTTGTAGGTGTTAATGAAATTGAAAAATCTTTATCCTCTTGTAATTTTGCTAGAAACTCATTATTGAAAATTGAATCATTTATTATTATTTCATCAGTTTTATCCACTCTATTAAAATATGTAAAGGCATCTTCCCTCATATCTGCAATAGGACTTTTATAGTGTAATGATAAAATCCTTTTTTTGCTTTTTGTATGTGACCAAAAGTCTAGCTCAGGCTTATGACTATAGAATGTTCCTTTATATTTTGTATCTAAACTATTGAAAAAATCTACAAGCCAACTATCTAATTTATCAATGGTTTCTTGTGTGGATATAGAAATAGCCGATGGACTTCGCATTAACTGCTTTTGTCTATCGGCTATAATTTCTATTTGTTTTTCTTCGGTAGGGAATAATGATAATTGCTCTACATTATCTTCTAGATGTAGATTAGCTCGTTCATTATTATTTCCTCCGCTTGAGATTTTAGGTTGTTCATATGTCCTACCCATTCCATTTGGTGGGTCATTTTGTCGGGCGGTACTTGTGTCTTCACTAATTGTTCCATTAGTAAATCCAGTCTTTCGTTGGCTGTCTTGTCCACTTGTGCTAGATGTGGAAACAGTTCCTCGCTCATTAGTAAGTGGTCGAACTCCCAAGGACGATGTTCCTTGAGAAATGTTTTTCTCATTCGCCCGTATTTCCCTAGAGTTATCTTCGGTTGTTCCACTTCGATGTCGGGTATGTAATAATCTCCCACTTTGCTGTAAGTAATTTCTTCCATAATTCATTGTCCTTTCTACGTTTATTGTTCGTTCGATTTCTTTTAAAACTAGCTTAGTGCAATCTGCTGTTGCACGTCCTAGTATTGATGATGTTTTAGGAGTGTTAAAGTCAATTATTGGCAAAAAATCGTCTTGACTGAAAAAATTTGTAGGGTCATAACCACATCTTTTTAGTATTGAATATGCTGTACTTACCTCAACTGCTTTTTCTAATTGAACTGTAACATTAAACTGGTCTAATTCTTCTAAATAACTTCCATTTATAGAGTTTTCTAATATTGACTTTATATTTTCAGTATAACTTATTGATGTCTTTTTTGCAATATCAAAAATGCTATCTACAATGTTATTTTTTTCTGTATTAAACCTTTCGTTTAACATATTTGCAACTGCGTCTTTATTTTCCTTTGTGATTTCCCACCTTGAATATTCTACAGAGTTTTCAAGTTTTTTTGTATCCACAATATCGAAAACGTGTTTGATTTTGCCATTTTCATCTTCTGCGTTTATTAAAACTACTCCTTTTGCTCCACTTTTTATATAGCGGTGCATTTTATTGTTCCAAAATTCGTAAGTTGCAAGGGCGGTAGCTTCGGGTCTTTGTGCGAAAATCATAAGTTGCTCGTGATAAGGATATTTATATATGTTTGAAGCTGTATCTAAAAATCGTTGCCACTGAAAAGTGCTTTTTGTAATATCGCTAGATATATCTTTGTAAATTTGCAAGTACTTTTGTTTTTTTGTAAGCATTATGTTCTCAACCCTTTCTTATTTTTGAAGTTTACTATTTGGATTTTAACTTTTCATTTGGTTTTTGGCTAATGTTTGTTTGAGTTTCCACATTTTTTGAATATATGATGTTATTGATTTTTTCTTTGCTTTCAGGAAGAAATGCAATGTTGAACTTATCTTCTTTCTTGAAATATGCGAATGTAATATATGATTTTTCAAGTTTTTTAAATTGCAATGGTGATAACATCATAAATTCTAGCTTTTGTGAATTTTCTTTTGCTTGTTGCTTTAGTTGAGTATAGATTTTTTTGTTTTTTATTGAGTTATTTTGTTCTTCTAATATTGAAATATCTGCTACACCTATTACTTTTTGTTTGACGGATATTGTGGCTGTTCCATTATTAAAATTTAGCAGTGACGAATAGAAAAATGGTTGATTGAAAAGTTTTAAAACTACATCAGCATTAACTATGATTTGAAATAATTCCCCTTGAGATGATTTTAAATCTTTATAGGAAATATTTTCTATCACCCTTTTTTGAAATTGATTTTTATTCCATTTTTTCTCAGAGTCAATCAATTCTATACTTTTAATTTTATATTTTTTAT
>CAYJLB010000056.1:0-15407 GCA_964370845.1 uncultured Oscillospiraceae bacterium | reverse complement strand
AAAATCCTTTTAAGTTTCTTTAAAGAAGCCTAAAAGGATTTTTTATACTATATAATAGTAAAGTAATTTTATTCTGTAAACTGTTTCCCCTACCTTGCTTTGTCTAATGCGAATAATACAAACCTTGTCACTACAAAATCCTAAAGGGCAAGAGCAGAACCCTTGCCCTACGAAATTTGTTATTTTTTGGTTCGTTCATTGGTTTTCAGTTGATGAAACCGCCCGCATTCCTCGAAATTATATAATTTCTCGTAATGCTACTATAAACCAGCAGAAAACTATCTTTACTAATTCTTTCTATTAGGTTTTTTATTTTGTTTTATCGGACAAGGGCAAGCCTTGTCCCTACAACTATTTTGTGGTTTTCTGCTGGGTTTAGCTTTTACTTTTGTTCTCTTGCTTTTTTTGACGAATTTCTATTACTCGAGATTTTCGCTTGTTGCGACAAGCGACTTATGGCTCTGCCCTAAGAACCCGTAAACTTTTTGAGGAAAAGTTTAATCAAAACCTTTAGCTTGTGTAATTTATGATTTTGTTCGGTAACGCACGACCATAAGTGCCTTTACAAAATCCGACCTCGCAGAAATAAAATCTTCCTTTTCACTTTGTCCAGTACGGGCATGGATGCAACGTCACGTTGCCTGGCATAACAGCGGGGTTCCCCCGCCTCTTGACGAATAATTTGATTTTTGATATAATAGCTTTATGTAGTTTTATTTTCCGTTGGTGGGAACAACCACTACATCTGTGAATAAAGCGTTATATTTTTGGGAAACAACCTTGTTCTTGTGGCATTTTCCGAAGAACCAACGTTTAAAAGTACACTTTTCTGAAACTATATTAAACACTGTGTTCAACTCGTTTATCTCGTTATCATTTGTTACAACGGATAAACCTAAAAAGTCTTTCACTCGCCCTGGAGGTTCGTGAGTTATTAAATAATCCACTGTTTGCTTGCTTTTATTAAGGTTTTCAACACCAAAATTTATCTCCTCAACTGTTGGTAAAGCCTCTTTCCAAAAAGTATTGCTTTCCCTACGGATATTTTCCTCAATCTCTTGCCCTCCACCAAAAGCAAAGAAAGTATTACCCTCAATCGTAAAAATATTACCGCGAACCATTTGCATTAAGTTGCCAGAAATTCTCCTAACTTCACCACCGCAATATTCCTCTTTCGGATATTCTAAAAGCAATGAAAAATTCTCGTGACAACCTTCAACAAACATAATATTATACTTTTTCTTACCAAGTTGTTTAAGGATTTTCTTCTCTTTTTTGTCACCAGTCCAAAGAAATCCAAAGTCACCGCACACCATTAAAGTGTCGCCTTTTTTCAGCTTTTTAATATTTTTATCATTAAAGCGAGTAATATCGCCATGCATATCCCCTGTTACAACTACCATTTTTCTCCGTCCTTTTCTTTTTAAGCTATAACTATAATAATATATAAATGAGGTTTTGTCTATATGAAAATTTTAAAAAAATCAAAAATATCAAAAAAAGTAATTTTGTTTTTACTTTCAACTTTAACTGCAATTTCTGTTTTTAGCACGAGTATTTCTGCTATAAACTTCACTCCACCCGTGGATATTTATTCTCAAAGTGTTTATTTGTACAACTTGACAAATGACCAACTTATCTATGAAAAAAATGGGGATATGAGCCTTCAACCTGCATCTTTAACAAAAATTATGACTACAGTTATGGTTTTAGATGCCTTTCAAGGGGACGAAGTAAGCCTTGCTAATACATATATTTCTGCAAATCACCTTGCTTTTGACGAATTATATGGCACAGGAGCATCAACTGCTGACTTTAGAATTGGCGAAGAAGCGTCTTATTTAGAGCTTTTGTACGGATTATTGTTGCAATCAGCTTGTGAGGCAGGTAATATTATTGCAATGAATTTAGGAGATGGAAGCCTCGAAACTTTTGCTGATATGATGACTGCAAGAGCTCACGAACTTGGTGCAGTTAATACAAATTTTGAGAATTCCCACGGACTTTATCACCCTGACCAATACACAACTGTTGAAGATATGGCAATAATTTTGCAATATGTTTATGAAACTTATCCTTTATATAGCGACATTACTACAACAACAATGTACACACTTCCTCCGAGTAACAAGCACACTGAATCGAGAAATATTCATACTACAAACAACTTGATTAAGCAATCTTCCGAGTATTATTATGACGGAATTACAAGTGGAAAAACTGGAACTTTGCTTGAGGACGGAAGCGGTTCACCTGAAATGAGAAACCTTGCAACTACCGCTGAACAGGACGGAATTGAATACTTATTAGTTACTTTAGGAGCGCCAGTTTACAATCAAGATGGCGAATCTGAAATGTTTTCAATGGACGACCATAGAAGAATTTACACTTGGGCATTTTCAAATTTATCCTATCAAACTATCCTTTCCACAACAGAAGAAGTGGCTGAAGTAGAAGTTTTATACGGGCAAGGCTCAAAGCACGTTTTACTTGCTTCTGACACAGAAATTAATATGTTTTGGCCATCGGACGTGGATTTACGAAGCATTGAATACATAATTGAGCAAGAAGAAAGCGTAATTGCGCCAATTGAAGCTGATGTAAACCTTGGAAATATGACATTAAAAATTATGGGGCAAACTATTGGCGAAGTTGAATTATTCACGTTAAACGACGTATATCGTGACGAGCTTGCATACAGAACTGAGGTTGCATCAAGGTTTACAGACTCACCTCATTTTATAATTGCACTTTTATCAAGTATTTTTATCCTAGGATTGTTCATTTTATCCTTTGTTTTAAGGAAAAAGAAACAAAGCAAAGCTCGTTCTTTAAGAAGACGAGTAAAATAATATGAAGTTCATCAAAAAAACTGATTTAATTATTATTTTAGCAATAGTTTTAGTTGCATTTTCAGTGTTTTTGCTCTACAATTCTTTCTATAGCAGTGAAAATGTAACCGCTTATATCTATCATAAAGACAAGGTTTTAAGGGAGATTGACCTTCCCACTTTTCCCCCAGAAGTCTTTAGTTTTGATGAAAATAAAAATGTAGTTTTTGAAATTCACGAGGATAAAAGCATTTCTTTTAGGGCATCTGACTGCCCCGACCAAGTTTGCGTTCACACTGGGAAACTTCATGTACACGGTGAAAATGCTGCTTGTTTGCCAAATGAATTTTTTATAAGGCTTGAAAATTCTCAAAATAGCGAAGTTGACATAATCCCCTAGCCGTCAGCGGCAACGTGACGTTGCATCCTTGCCCGCACTGAACAGGGTAAAAGTTTGTACTTTTGTTTCTGCGAGGTCGTAGATTGTAGGGGCTAACTTTTGTTGTCCGTAGATTAAAATTGTAGGGCAAGGGCTCTGCTCTTGCCGTTTATTGTAGTTTTATAGGCAATCTATAGTTATCCCTTAAAACTCGGAAAGGAATGGTTACTAAAATGTTGGAAAAGCAATATTTTACAAAGAAAAAAACTTATAATATTGTTTTAACAGCCTTGCTTTTTGCAATAACAATAATTTTGGCAGTGATTGAAAATATCCTTCCACCTATTCCTGTAAATTTTGCTGGGATAAAATTTGGCATTTCCAACGTCGCTATCATGTTTTCATTGTTTTTTGTAAGCAAAATTTCCACCCTTTCTATCGTAATTTTAAAAGCTGGTTTTGTCCTTGTAACACGGGGCGTTATAGCCAGCTTTTTAAGCATTTTAGGAGGGATTTTTTCTCTTTTAATAATGATAATTTTGCTTCTTATTTTTAAGGATAAAATTTCCTATTTGATAATTAGCATTAGTGGTGCAATTTTTCATAATTTCGGTCAGTTTATTGGGATTTTGCTCATTTATGACACTTTTTCACTGGTTTATTATACTCCCGTTTTGCTTATTGCTGGGATAATTTCTGGCAGTTTAACAGCTATTTTGCTTAGAACTTTTATACCAATTTTCAAAAAACTAAAACTTTAAATTAACGAGGTTTAAATGAAAAAAAAGCTTATTATTATAATTTCAATATTGATTTTCGCCCTTACTTTTGTAGGTTGTACAAAGGAAAATTCTCTCCTCACAAAATATACCGCAGAACATTATGTTTATTTTAATACTTTAACCCAAATCATTGCCTATTGCGAGAATGAGGAGGAGTTTAATCAGCTTAAAGACACAATTTTTTCCACTTTAGAGTATTATCATCAACTTTTTGATATTTACAACAACTATGAGGGGATAAATAATCTGAAAACGGTTAATGATGAGGCTGGGAAAAATCCTGTGGAGGTTTCTAGTGAAATAATTGAGCTTATTTCACTGTCCAAAGAATACTATGAATTGACAAATGAAAGCATTAATATTGCAATGGGAAGTGTGCTTAAACTTTGGCACGATTACCGAAGTGAGGGGCTTGAAAACCCTGAAAATGCACAACTTCCACCTCAAGAAGACCTCTTATCTTTAAACAATTTTACAAATATAAATGATGTAATTTTAACTGATAACACTGTTTATTTAAATGAGGAAAATATGTCCCTTGACGTGGGTGCGGTCGGGAAAGGTTTTGCCGCCCAAAAGACCATTGAAAAGTTGCAAGAGCTTGGCTATGACAACCTCCTTTTAAACCTTGGGGGAAATGTGAAAACTATCGGCGAAAAGGGCAATGACGAGGGTGCGTGGGCAATTGGAATTGATAATCCTAAAGGGGAAGGCTATTTAGTTGCTGTGGAATTGACAGATTTATCCCTTGTTACAAGTGGCGATTATCAGCGAGTTTACACCGTTGAGGGTGAAGAATATCACCATATCATTGACCCAAAAACCTTGTATCCTTCGGAATATTTCAGCTCAGTAACTGTAATTGCACAAAATTCCGCCACTGCTGATTTACTTTCAACCGCCTTGTTTAACATGACAATAAATGAGGGAAAAGAATTGCTTAAACAGTTCGAAGATGCGGAAGCGGCTTGGATAAACGAGGATAACTCAATTGAATACAGCGAAAATTTCAACAAATTTATAAAGTAAGGACTGATAAAAATGAAAAAAATTACACTTGGAAGCACTAATTTAACAGTAAATTTCAACGGTTTTGGAGCTTTGCCTGTGCAAAGAATTTCTATGGAAGAAACGAAAAAAATCCTACTAAAAGCCTATGAAAACGGAATTTCTTACTTCGACACGGCAAGAGGTTACACCGATAGTGAGGAAAAAATTGGCTACTCTTTAAGCCATGTTAGGGATAAAATTATCATTGCAACAAAAACGGGAGCAAGCACTCCGGAGCAATTTTTTGAGCATTTGAACGAGAGTTTAAGGCTTATGAAAACCGATTATATTGATATTTATCAGTTCCACAATCCGCCTTTTGTTCCAAAACCAAATGACGGAACTGGAATGTACGAAGCTATGCTACAAGCAAAAAGCGAGGGTAAAATTCGTCATATTGGATTTACAAACCATAGAATTGACGTTGCAATTGAAGCTGTAAACTCGGGATTATACGAGATTTTGCAGTTTCCATTTTCATATTTAGCAAGCGAAAAAGAAATTGAACTAGTGAAACTTTGCAACGAAAAAAACGTTGGATATGTTTGTATGAAAGCCCTAGCAGGCGGTTTAATTACAAATTCTAAAGCGGCTTATGCGTTCTTATCCGAGTATGACGTGCTTCCTATTTGGGGAATTCAACGTGAAAATGAGTTGGACGAGTTCTTAGAATATCAAGAAAATCCTCCAGTTATGACAAATGAAATAAAAGCTTTTATTGAACAGGAAAAAAAAGAACTTGAAGGTGAATTTTGCAGAGGTTGTGGCTATTGTCTACCATGTCCAGCACAGATTAATATTCCAATGTCAGCGAGAATGACTTTGCTGTTAAATCGTGCTCCAACAAAGGGTTTCACCACTGAGCAAGGTGTTGAAGATATGCGAAAAATCAACAACTGTGTGGAGTGTGACCACTGTGTAAAGCACTGTCCTTATGGGCTTAATCCAAAGGAATTACTAAAGCGAAATCTTTCTTATTTTGAAGAATTTATTGTTTGATTTTCACTTTATAATTAAGCAAGATAATTGAAAAATCTAGCTGAAATATCTATAATTTCAGTAATAAATAAATGAACAGAGAGGGAAATTCTAATGAAAAAAACTTATCCAAATGGCTGTAAAAAAGCCTTTACAATAAGCTATGACGATGGTGTTGGACAGGATAAACGTCTAGTGGAAATTTTCAATAAATATGGCTTAAAATGTGCATTTAATTTGAATTATGGGCTACTGGACGAGGAGGGTCACTGGGAAACTGAGGGCGTAATCGTTAAAAGGCTCAAATCTAGCGAGGTTAAGGAGTTATTCAAAGGTCACGAGGTTGCAAATCACGGTCTTACTCACCCACATATTCCAACTTTGCCATATGATGAAAAAGTTGAGCAATTAAAAGGCTGTAAAGAGGGTTTAGAAAAGCTTCTTGGCGAGAAAATTGAGGGAATGGCTTACCCTTTTGGCGGAACTGATGATGAAACAATTGAAATTATGAAAAGTTTGGGCATTAAATATGGACGAGTTGTTCCATCAACAAATAATTTTAATTTGCCAAAGGATTTTCACCGACTAGAGCCTACCGCACACCACAATGCAGAGAACATTTTTCAGCTTATCGAGGAGTATAAAAACTACGAAAGTGATGAGTTATCAATGTTTTATCTTTGGGGGCACAGCTACGAATTTGACGTTGACAACAACTGGGAACACATAGAAAAAATTTGTCAAGAAATTTCGGGGAGAGATGACATTTGGTATTGCACAAATATCGAATTAATCAACTACTTGGAAGAAAACAAAAAATAAAGGTTTTACTCAATTTTTTCCTCTAAAAAAATTGCAGGGTGGAGGGACAGAGTCCTTCCTCGCTTGTCGCAACAAGCGAAACACTCGAAGTAGTAGCCAGTAGATTTAAAAGCAATGAAAAACTATTTTTATTATAATTCAACTTCAACAAAAAAATAGTATGGAAACGAATAAAGTTTCCATACTATTTTTTTTAGCAATTTGAGCCAACATTTGCTTTTCCTTCGAAAATTTTAGTAAAATCAAAGTAAACATCTTCAAGATTTTCTTCTTTTAAATATTGTTCCATTCTAGCCTTAGCTTGCTTTGAAACTTCTTCATAACCCGCTTTCATATACACGTTTGTAGTTTCGTCAGGGTCATTTTTCATGTCAAATAATATGTCGAATTTCTCTTTATAAATCATACTTGAAATAAATTTATAATCTCCAAATCTTACCATTTTACAGTACATATTTTCTGAGAAAGTTTCTTTAAATTCACCACTGTCAGAGCCCAAACACTCTTGTTTAAAGGACTTACCTTTAACAGAAGCTGGAATTTCTACATCGCAAAAATCCAAAATTGTAGGCATTATGTCAATTGTATTAACAAAAGAAGTTTCGTTAATTTGTCCAGCCTTAATAACCTCAGGATAACGTGCAATCATATGAATTTTCGCCGATTCGTCGTACATATAAGTCTTTGCAACCAATTTATGTGCACCAAGCATTTCGCCGTGGTCGGTAGTAAAAATTACCAAAGTGTCCTCTTTTAAGCCTTGTCTTTCAATTTCTTCTAGGACAAGACCGATGTACCAGTCAGTTTTTTCCACCAAAATGCTGTATGCTGAAATATATCTTCTCCATAAATTTTCGTCATAAGCATCGTTTGCTGTGTAAGCTGCGTCTTTGTACTCGGCAACTCCCATTTCGCAAGGAATTTCAAAATTGCTAGGTAAAAGTCCTCTTTCACTGCCACGAAGATAAGGTTTTCCTTCTTCTTCACAGAAAATAATTGCGTCCATTATTGAGCTATTTTTCATGTTTGTGTCAGTTAAAAACGCCTTACAAATATCGTGAGGATTAATAAGAGAAAGTGTCATATAAAATGGATTTTCATGGTCTTTTTTCAAGTAATCAATTGCATCTTTAGTGAAAATTGAGTCAAAAACTGAACCCTCGCTCACAAATCCGCCCGCTGAATAAAGCATACTTCCTGTGTCATCACAGCCCTCGTAACCATATTCGCTTGCGTGTTCTTTCCCGAAGTAAGCAGTGTCATATCCCGCTTCTTTTAGGCTTTTTCCCAAAGTTCCAACATCATTTCTTCGTGGCAAAGTTCCCTCACCAAAAACGTGTCCCCACAATTCTTGATTGTGGACAACTCCGTTATCGTGTGGCATTAAGCCAGTGAAAATGCTTGCACGAGCAGGACAGCATAGTGGAAATGCTGAATAAGCATTTGTAAAAGCAGTTCCCTCACTTGCGAATTTATCTAAATATGGAGTTTGAATGTTATTTTTGTTGTTTCCAAGACCGTCGGCAATTTTCGTTGACCACTGGTCAGAAATTATCAACACTACATTTGGTTTTTTACTCATAATTTTTCTTTCCTTTCAAAATATTATTTTTAATTCCATCCCTTAAAAAAATAGGTAGTTTTCCTTTTCGATTAAAAAATTCTGAACGCTGTATCAAACGTACTTTTATTCTTTTCTATACATCGCAAAAATGGATTCAAAGTCACGTTATTGACCGCTAATGATGAAAACTTACAGTTTTCTTATTAGCTATTTTTTCGTCGCAAAAAACTAATTTTACTATTGCTTTTGTGACTATTTTTAATTTGCTATTCTTTGCTTTTTAAGAATTTTTTGCGACGTTATAACTCATACATTGTTCGTTTTATCGGACAATGGCAAGCCTTGTCCCTACAACTTCTAACTTATACTTCGGGAGTTTCGCTTTCTGCGGAAAGCGACTTATGGCTCTGCCCTAAGAACCCGCAATTTTTTTAGAGGAAAAAATTGAGTAAAACCTTTAGATTATACAACTTAAACATCTCTGTATTCGAAATAGTCAAAGTCGGCGTAATTCTCACTATTATTTCCATTTGCTGAACAAAACATTGCCACATATGAGCCTGTATGTCCGCCCGAAATGTCCGAATTTAGCATTCTTCCGTCCACTTCTCCAACGAACTTCCAGTTTTCATTAGCTGATTTAAAATAATAGCGATAACTTTGGTCAATTCCGTCCACTTTAAAGTACAATTCAGCAGTATTTGACACTGGAATTTTCTTTATTACTTCATCTTTTTCATTAGCACGTCTTGTCAATGATAGGAAATAATTTCCCTCCTCATTTTTAACAGAAAGTCTAATGTTTGCTTTATAGTTGAAATAATTTGTAAGTCCAACTTCTTCATTTTCATTTAAGGAAGTTTCAACTTTTGTGTTAGCAGAAAATTTCCAAGAAGTTTGCCTTCTTCCCAAAAATGAAACATATTTATCTTCGGTAATATTGCTGGGAAGCATTTTCATTCTCAAGTAGCCTTTTCTTTCACTCAAAGAGAAAAAGTCATTGTTTTGATTTTTTATAATGCTCCAAAAAAGTTCCAACTTTTCATCATCAAAGTGTGAAGTACTTTCCACAAAAGGAACAGGAACTTCTTCTAAATTCGGGAACGGGAATTCTAGTTCAACTTTCCCAGTTAAAGGGCTTACAATAGGGCCATAATCGTCCTCCCAAACCATTGGAATAAGGAAAGTTTCTCGCCCTAAATTGCGATAATATCCACCTAAAGAGTAAATCTCGCAATCATAAAAACCTCCACGAGGTCTTGAACCTAAACAAACCATATACCACTCACCATTTTGCGTTTCAACTAAATCCGCATGACCAACATTTTGTATAGGATAACTTCTATGCAAATGCTTGTGTGAAAGCAATGGATTTCGTGGGTTTGGCTCATATTTCCCAAAGATAGTCTTACTTCTCGCCATTGTGACAGTGTGCCAGTGACAAGTTCCACCCTCAGCAACCATCAAATAATAATAACCATTTCGCTTATAAATATGAGGGCCTTCTGGGAAAATTCCACCGCAACCGTCCCAAAGAGAATGTTTTTCTCCAACTAATTTAAAGTTTTCTAAGTCAATTTCTTGCACCCAAATTTCAGTATCTCCACCGTCATCTGTAGTTGGTTTTTGCCTATTTGCGTGGAAATAAGCCTTTCCGTCATCGTCGAAAAATAAGGAACTATCAATTCCAGGGGCATCGTCAATATAATGAACTTCTGACCAAGGCCCCGCTGGGTCTTTTGCTGTAATAATAAAATTGTAGTCAAGTCGTGGCCATTCTTTCCCTATACAAGTTGAAATTATATAATAAGTTCCGTTGTTATAGCGAATTGTGCAAGCTTGCACCCCTCCCGACACTGCAACATCTAATTTTAAACCTTGCTCTTTTCTGTCAACAGCATTGCAAATTTGTGTCCAGTTCACCAAATCCTTACTGTGCCAAACAGGAATTGCTGGGAAATACTCAAAAGATGAGTTGACTAAATAATAATCTTCCCCTACTCGGCAAATTGACGGGTCGGGATAAAACCCCGAAATAATTGGGTTTTGGAAGGTTTTATTTTCTTTATAATAATCCATTTTTACCTCTTTTTCAAATTTACAACTCAAAATTTACACTTTCTGGGTTAATTTTCAACTCTTTAGCGATTTTTTCTGCACCTTTTACATCAGTATCGCCAAAAATCAAGTATAAACCGTCTGTGCCATAACGTTTGATTAACATTTTAGCTTTTTCAATCCAACGGTCAACTGAACCATCATAAATTGAAATCCACAAGGACTTTCCAGCCTCTTTAACCTTATCATAAATAAACAGCCATTCATCAGAAGCAGGGTCATTTTGTCCAGCTCCCGCCACCCATTGCAAAGCGTTAAGATTTTTCATTGTCAAAACGCTGTCTAAATGGCGAATTGCGTCAGGTCCGTCAAGGTGATAAAGGGAATTTTCCAAGTAATCAGCTTGTTTAGTAAGTTCAGGAAGTGAGTATTCATTGAACATATCAGGAGAAATTAATGCTGAATAATCGCATTGAATTTTCCCAGTCATACCCTTTCCAATAATATGAAAAGCAGTGAAGCAGTTAAATCCGTCGGCAGGATCTTTTACAATGTCATACATTTTATCAAAACAAGGGTAAAAAGCCTTGTCAATTTTTTCTTTTAACGCAAAAACGTCTTCAGGGCAATCAATCATATCAATACAAAGTTCGGACGGGTGACGAATTGCCGAAACAATATCCATACCCTCTTGAATGTCGGGAATTCCGATGTAATATCTTCCGTCAGCACGTTTTACAGCCTTTTGGATAATATCAACATGCTTTTCCCACCAGCCACCTTTTTGAATAAATTCAATGTCCAAAATTTCGCTTAATTCGTCGCATTTAAGGGCGTTATACCAAATAGTGTCAGGGTTAAATTCAGGTTCACAACCAAAATAAGTTGACAAAGACCCAGGGCCAATGTTTAAATCAACAAAAGGAAAAGCTTGCCCATAATATTTTTTTGTACGCAAAATTCTTTGTTCCATCTCGTCACAACGATATTCTGGAGAAAGGTGCAAGTCATAATTTGAAATATTAGCATATTTTTTCTTAAATTCGTCGCTGTAATCAAGTCCTGTATTTCCAACAAGACTTACCAAAGGGGCATCTACTTTATCCCCTTTCCACCAAGCTTCAAATAATTGTTTTGTTTCTAAACTTACGTTTTTCATTGGAATAACTTCCTTTCAAAAGCTTTTAAAATAGTAAAAATGGTTCAACATAACAAGACCAAGCGGTTTCGTTATGAGCATTATTCAAGTTAATTTTTAGTTCAATGTTTTCAGTTGGAACACCTTTTTTAACTAAAAATTTGTAATATTCAAGGGTATCGTCCACATAATTTTGTCCAAGGGTTGGAATTTCGGGATAATGCCCTTCTTTTCCGCCCACATAAACGTAATATTTCATATCTTTATTAGGTTCAGTTTTTTCTAAATAATCAAAAAACTCTCCCTTAGCAAAAATCCAAGAAGCTAAAGAAAACACCCCAGCTTTTTTGAATACATTTGGATATTTTGAGATTATATAAGCTGTAACAACTCCACCGAAAGAACTTCCAATAATTGAGCTTTCTTCGGGTTTTGTGCGATAATTTTCGTCGATAAATTTCTTAACTATATCAACTAAAAAATCGGCATAAAAGTTAGCTTTTCCGCCTAATTTTCCTTCTGGATAATTTGAGCTTGAGAGGCTATTTTTAAAAGGCAAAAATTCGTCTGGGCGTTCATCGCAAGCGTTATCAATTGCAACAGCGATATAACTTTCCCCAACGTTATTTTGCTCCATTTTTACAAGAGTATCTAAGACTTCCCAACTCCCCGTTCCGAACTGAGTTTTCCCAAAGAAAACAGCTTGCCCGTCGTGAAAATACACTACAGGGTAATTTTTTTCGCTATTTTCGTAGTCTTTCGGAAGATAGACACGAACTCTTTTTTCTTTATTATTTACTAAATAATCTACTGTGAACAAATGTTCTTTCATACTCCACATAAATAGTTATTCCTTTCTTGTTTTTGCTTTTATTGCAGTGTTTATGGTTCGTTGTTTTTATTGTGTTAAAACCGACCGCTAATGGCGAAAACTTGCAGTTTTCTAATTAGCTACGTTTTTCTTCCGCAAAATTTATTTCTATTGTTATTTTGATTATGATTTTTCATTCGTGGTTCTTTGCCCTACAAAATCCGACCTCACAGAAACAAAATTTGCCTTTTTTACTTTGTTAAGTGTGGGAATGGGTCAAGCGTCACGCTTGTTTTGCGACGTTTTAGCTTTTACTTTGTTCGTTTATTTTTTTCGTCTGCTTGCTTTTACTTGGAGAGTTTCGGTGGTTGCGACCACCGCCAAAGGGCTCTGCCCTCTTGACACCCGCAAGCCTTTAAAAATGCTTGACCGAAACTTTTAGCTTGTGTAATTTCTACGCTTGCTATATTTCGTTCGCTGATTTAACTAATTCTGCTACATATTTCAATGTTTCCTCTGTAACTTGTGGTGGAAGTGAGTCCGAATTCGCCACAATTAACGGTCTATCCTTAAAAGTTTCTATCAAATCTAAAACTCTATCTTTAATCTCATCTTTATCGCCTTTCATAAGCACAACAGGGTCAAGTCCGCCTATAATTGCAATATTTTTAGGGAAAACTTCTGCAACTTGTTTTAAGTCGGCGTTTCCAGTTGGGAAAGGTGTAATTGACTCAATAGCATCAATTTTTGTCTTTGCAATAATTGGAATTAGTGAGTTCAAATGTCCACACGCGTGCAACATATATTTTTTCCCGTGTGCGTGAAGTACGTCACACCATTCATTTAATTCGGTAGCAATATATTTTTCATACCAAGTAGGGCTAGTAAGCAATTCAGTGCTATCTTCCCAAGAAATAAAGTACTCAGCTTTACACTTAGTTGCACATTCAACAGTTTTCATATTAAGAACTTTCATCAAAGAAATTGCTTCCTCAACCAATTCTTCCTCGTCCATTAAAAGGTAAGAAAAGTTTTCAATTCCGCACCAATGTTCAATCATATTTTGGGTAGCAGTTTTCATTCCAAAACCGATTAACCCTACAACAAAAGCATTTTCCCCATACTTTTCAACAAACTCGTCAACTTCGCTACTATATTTGATTTCAGTGTGTTTTAAAAGATAGATTAATTTTTCTAAATCTTCTTCATCTTCAATAGGGTGAGAAATTAAAGCTGTAGAATTCGCATCTTTTGAATATTTATAAACTGCAACTAAATCACCTACAGGCATTTTATAAGTGATAGTTTTAGTTTGTGTTTCTTCCGACCATTTTTCTTCAACAGGAAAATCATAAACTATTTCGTAACAAGGCTTATAACCTCTTAAAAGTGCATCTCCGCCTAAAACGTCGTTTGTGTAGTCAACTAAACCGTCAAAACCTCTTTTTGTATACTCATCAACTCTATTATCCCAGTAATAAACTAGGTTTGGTGAGAATGTAGTTTTTGCCTCTGGATTTCTTATTGCTTCTGAAATTTTTTGATGATGTGACATAATTATGACCCCTTTATTTATTATAATTTTCAACTAAATTTTTATATTTTTCTACTAATTCTTGAGCATGAGCAACTGAATCTGCTGGAATCCAAACTGAATAGTTACCTTTGATTAAATCAGGGTAAGCCTTTTCAAATTCCTCAAAATTTTGTGCATCAATCGCCATATGTGAGCATTTTGAATCTTCCGTCAACTGTGGTACAATTTCAATTGCCTTAACAGCATTCGGGTCGGTAACAAACCACATATAAGGTGTGTTATTAAGTTTTCCCATAATTTCTTTTACTAAATAAGGTGCGCAAGAGTGGGTGTGCATAAATCCAAGTCCAAAAGCGTCAATTACCTTTTGAGTAGGTTTTGCACAAAACTCTGAATACATATCCGCAGAAATGTTTGTAGCAATATCATCGGACATATTAATTTTTTCCCTTAGATACATCATACCATATTTTGTATGGCCTAAATATTTTTCAGCAATAGCATAAACGTCTTTTGTGAAGTGGATAATTGCGTCAGCACAGTAATTAAGCAGTGCTTCTACACCTTCTTCATCGTCATAAAAGTCCATATACAATCTGTCCCCAGTTAAAGCCATAGCAAGGTCTAAAGGTGAGAACATTCCACGTCCGAGAGGAGCTTCAGTGTGTGCAGTTTTCTTCAAAAATTCCTCTAACATAAACAAATATCTTTTATACCATTTAGCAGTTCCAATTGGTGGCAAATTCTTATAATCTTCAAGTTCTTTTAGGATATGTTGTCCCCAGCTTGTGTAAGTTGTAAACTCAATTTCTCCGCCAACAAAAGCTGAATACTCACCAATTCCCATATTCATTTGCAAGTTTGGGATACTATCATCGTCAACTAAACGTCCAGCTTCCCAAGCTTTTTCCATATTTGCAATTGTCATATCGATAAATCTGTGAATTTGTTCTTCTTCTTCAAACCCTCCAAAAGTTGTAAGGTCGATTGGGTCAGGTTTCCCCTCATTTTCAATAACTCCAACTAAAAAAACTAAATTTCCGCCCACTTGATTATTCGCATCTTTAAAGGCTTTGATAGCTTTTTCACAGCTTTCTTCATAATTTGGTTTGTAATAACTGATATGTTTTAACATTTTTATCCGTCCTTTTGATTTGATAAATTATTTATTTTTACACTGTTTTTTGTGCATTATTTTCAAGACTTAAAGCCGACCGCTAATGGCGAAAACTTACAGTTTTCTTATTAGCTACTTTTTTCTTCCGCAAAATTTATTTCTATTGTTATTTTGATTATATTTTTTCATTTGTTAATCTTTGTAACATTATTATAATTTTGCGGAAATTATAGTTTTTACTTTGTTTGTTTTGTTTTTTTCGTCTTCTGTCTTTTATTTGGAGAGTTTCGCTTGTTGCGACAAGCGAGGAGGGCTTTGCCCCTCCACCCCATAAACTTTT
>CAYJLB010000055.1:0-15531 GCA_964370845.1 uncultured Oscillospiraceae bacterium | reverse complement strand
ATTCTGCCTATATTTTGCCTATATTTAACCGATGATTTTCCACTATGAGATGTTGTATACTGTAATCACAGGGAAAGGATACAACAAAAATAAATAAAAAACCTGAAACAATTAAAATTTGAAAGGACGAATTATTATGATGAAAAAAAGAATGGCGAAAATCGCAACATTGGCATTAGTTGGAGCATTAGCAGTTGGAGGTATGAGTTTATCTGCGTTTGCAGCAAATGAAGGCACAGGAACAGGGACTACTGTTCAAGGATTTTTGG
This sequence comes from uncultured Oscillospiraceae bacterium, assembly GCA_964370845.1. Taxonomy (GTDB): domain Bacteria; phylum Bacillota; class Clostridia; order Oscillospirales; family Ruminococcaceae; genus CAYJLB01. Next base: position 15,262 of record CAYJLB010000055.1, on the reverse strand, counting down.
AAAGCGGCAAAACTTTAGAAGGTCTTAAAAATGCAAAAACAAATCTTGATGAAAAAGGTATTACTTTAGAAGAAGCAAAAGGAAATTTCAGTGGGAAAATCAGCGAATTTGCTGCTAATAAAGGTATAACTATAGAAGAAGCGCAAGCTATGTTGGCTGAATTTAAGGCAAGCGGTCAAACTGTTGAGGGATTGCAAAATATTAAAGCTGAACTTGAAGCAAAAGGTATTACTCTTGATGAAGCAAAATCTAACTTCGAGGGTATGCTTGGCAACTTTGCTAATGCTGGTGGAATTTCCATTGAAGAAGCACAAGGAATTATTGCTGGATTTAAAGCTGATGGGAAAACTTTTGAAAGTTTGAATGAATTTAAAACTGAACTTGAAATAAAAGGTATTACTCTTGACGAAGCAAAATCTAATTTTGAAGGTATGTTTAACGAATTCACAAGCCAAAGCGGTTTAGCTCCTGAAGATGCAAAAAGTAAACTTAGTGAAATGAAAGCAAGCGGCAAAACTTTAGAGGGAATGAAAAATATAAAAGATATTATTTCAAACATTCCGACTATTTAACGGTTTAAATTGTATATTTTGAAAAGATGACGAGAGAAATTTCGTCATCTTTTTTTGATTGACATAGTGAACTACTTTCAAAACACAACAATCGATTTTAAAGTAGCATATACGTTAATTTTAAGCGAAAATGTATTCACAAAATGAGATGTACCCTCACAAAATTGCAACTATGGAAGCAATAGCTTTAGAATTTGCTGAAAAAGGTATTGTTATTAAAGATGCTAAAGCATTAACTGAGTCATAATCGGAATTTAGTATTTAATATCATATAAAGGGAAATCGATGTGAAAGTTGGTTGTACTTTAACTATATAACAGAAAGGATGATGCCAATGAGCAAATTATTAATAACTTTAGAAATTGAAACACGAATCCAAACAGATGATAATATCATCAAAACTGAGGAAGAAATAAAGAATGCAATTGGACTTTATGACCATGATGTTGTAGATGGCTTTGAACTCACTACAAATTTTGAGGACTGCGACAACACTTCAGATTTTTTCTTAAAAGATGCTAATATCGTTAGTATTAAATCAGAAAAAGAACTTGAATATATCAAATCATTAGAGGAAAATGAAATATTCAGACATGAAGATTTGCAGGAGAGTATTAAATTATTCTATGAACTAAATCAACATTATAACGGTGAGCCACTTGCTTTTGCAGAATGGGTGCGAGCAGTACACGAAATCAACGAAGATTTTGAGGAACGCATAATTGAAATTGCAGAGAATGTATGTGATAGCTTGAAAAAAAGTTGAAGAAACTTATGGCTATGATATTGCAAAAGAAATCTATGATGAGAAAATGGCAATTCTTTCGAATGAAATTATTGGAGTTGGAAAATATTTAACTCTTGACGATGATCGTGAAAAGGTAGAAAAACTATTAAACTGTGGCTTTTTTATGAATTCAAAAACTATTGATGAGATGAGAGATTTTATTAACACTCAAGAGCCAATTGCACCAGTAATGTCAATGTGAAATTGCTTTTATACTTAAATCAACTCCAAATCAATAAAATATTGTTCATCAATTAAAATATATTTTAGTTTATATTTTTGACATTGCTCAAAATTGTGTTTATTTTCACTAATCAAATATTCTTTAGTAAGCCAAGAATCATCAATACGATTTTCTATTTTTTTACTATAACGATAAATTCACCGTCCTCGACCGACAGATTAAAACCATTATCATATACCTTTGAAACTTCGTTAAATTGTAAAACTGCCATTAAACATTCTTATAATCACAAAAAAACAAGTAGTTACTATACTATAACAGCATAGCAACTACTTGTTTCAAAGTTGTATCATATATTAAGTTTTGAAAATTATTTTTGGACTTTGAGCTTAAAATGCACACAGGTATATTCGTTTGGAATACTTTCTATTGTAAGTTTGGTATCGTGTACAAATAAAATTCTTTCGCATAAAGCAAGTCCTAACCAAAAGCCACCAGCTTTCTTGGAGCGAGCTTGATTTGTCTGATTAAAAGACTGGGTTATCTTCTCAATTTCTTCTTTTGTTCTACAACATCATCAGTAGTGTTTGTTTTTAGAGTTAGTGTATCAATATTTAGTGCGGGAATGGCTCAAGCGTCACGCTTGCTATTCGTAGTACATGCTCGTGTTTTCGTTTTCTGTCAAATGAATTAATGCGTGGTTTATTATTTCATTGTCATAACTTACAAATGAAATTGTGTAATCGCCATCGATATAGGAATAAACGTACTTTTCACGTTGCTCAACAAGTTCACTGGAAACTCCTTCGAGAATAAGTGGCTCTTTATAACCGAAAATATCAAGCAATGTAGAAACATTTTGGAATTGTTCTTCGGTATAATATTCACTTGGAATTCCTGTAAAAATTTCGTCTAATAAATCTTCTGCTTGAACCTTTATGTAACTTACTCCAAAATTATCTGGGAAAATATTTCCTTCTAAAGTATCACTTTCAGCAAATAAATCTTCGTAATCTTCTAAACTTTCACCCTCTGGATAGTCAAATTGAATTCTTATTTGAGCATCTTCATTTGAAAAATCTACAATTGGATATTGCTCATAATAAATACTTGAAGTTGTATCAAAAATATCAGCTGTAATCAGCTCTTTTACATACTCATTATTGCCACTTATTAAGTCAATCCAATCTTGAACTAAAGATATTTCTACATCTAATGGGTCATTTTCGTTTGGATAAACGTAGTCAATTACCTCAATTTCTTGCTCTGCATATTCGCCCGCAATTGAAACAGAAAGTGTAGCATTTGTTTCGTCCAAATCATAAAGAGTGACGCCAATATCAGACGGAATTACTATGTCCAAAAATTCTACATAATCCGCCAATAAATAATGGAAAAATTCTTCATTGTAATTTTTTATATACTCGCCATTTTGGTTTGTGTAACCGATGTAAGGAGTAAATTCTTCAATTGTAACTCTATCTTCTTCATCACCTGTAGTCACATATTCAAGGACTAAATCAAAATAGTCAAAGTCAATTTTGTATTCATAAATAACATCGCCAACTTCAAAGCCTTCCTCCCATTCAGGATAATTTCCAGGGATAAACATACCTTCTAATGAAATGAAATACGCCTCGTAATCGCTTAATGGTTCAATATGAACAAAAGCTTGATTTAAATCTAAAGCGTGTTTTGGGTCGGAATATTCTTTGTCGTCAAAAGTTGTAAAAACATCATTGTACTCGTCGATTAAATCATCAACTACTCTTACATAAACATCATCTTTTGCTAAAGTTGTAAAATCAAAAGTGTTGGATTCATCAAATTGTATGTGTGTGAAAACAATTTTATCTTCAATAATTTCAAATTCAACACCTCCTAAAAAGGTGTATCCATTAGTTGTTCTCCACAATTCGCCTACAAAATCTTCAAAACTAATATCTTTGCCGATTTCTTCGTCATAAAAATAAATTAGTGAAAGTTCATAATCTCCAAGTCCAATAGAAATGTCATAAACATAATCATCTTGCACTACAAATTCACTTAAATTAAAGTCCAAATAAGAATCGGGAAGGGAAATCTCCACGCTGTTTAAGCGGTTGTGACTGCGAACATCAACGTTTACAATTGCAACAGCTTGTTCACCTAAAATATATTCGCCCTCATTTTTTATAGGAACAATTTTTGTGTATTCTTCACCATTTGCGTAAAGAGAAGTTTCCACTGCTCCGCCCTCTAAAACGTTAAATCCCACAAAATTTGGAAAAACTACGTTGTTGAAAACAATTTTGTTATCCTCAATTTCATAGTAAACAGTGTTTGAAATTATATCCTCTGCACCATCGCCAATATGATGGATTGAACTAATAATATTGTCGAAATTTAAAGTTTCGCTCTCCTCGTCCTCGCTTATCGCATATAAGGACAGTGAGTAGTTTCCTAATGAAATTTCAAAGTTAAAGGAAGTTCCTCGTTCGTCATAAATTGCGTCATAACTTTCACGGATAGGGAAATTTTCCACTGTAATCGTATTTGCAAGTCCATTATTTGCTAAATCCATTGTGATTTTTATGTCATCTAAGGAAATAGGCAGAATTTCTAAGACTTCGCTCTCGGTAGTAGTTTCAGTTGTTTCATCAGAACTTTCCTCAGTATCTAAAGTTTCTAAAGATGTTTCAGTTTCCGAGTTTACAAGCCCAGTAATTGTGTTTATTGCATCTTCAAAAAGTCCGCTTTGAAACAGGAAAACTCCACCTACTAAAACGCCAATTAAAGCCACTGCAACAGCTATTAGTGCTACAGAATTATTCTTTTTTTTAGCAGTTTTTACAACTTCATTAGTTTCTTCAGTCTTTTCATTTTTTTCAGTTTCGCTGTTCTCTTTTTCTTCTTGGGGGACAATTTCTTCCTCAAATGGAATAGTTTCAACTTCGGAAATTTTATCTTCACTTTCTTTTGAAGCCTCACCAATTACGATGACTTCTTCCTTTTTGTTTTCGGGGGGAGTAACAGGGTAGTCAACCTCTCTAGTTTCTCCGTTGCTTTTATTGAGCCAAGTAATTCGTCTTATAGGCTCACCCGTTTTTGGGTTAAATATTGTTTTTTCTTTGTAGTACAGGCCACTGTTTGGGTCAAAAATAAAATCTTTTGGTATTTCCATAATTTTTCCTTCCTTTCTATTTTCATTTTTCCTTTTTTTCGTTTTTAATCAACATAGGTGTAAATTTCGCCATTTATAACATCAAAATATGCAGGAGCAGAATAAGCTACATTCCCTTGACTATCTTTCATTGCATAGAAAATTACAAACTCACCATCTCCAAGCTCAGTTTCGCCAAAAGAAGTGTTTTCATCAACATAAATTGTATCAACAGCTACTTCTAATAAATCTGTATCATCGCCCCAATAGGAAGATGAATAGTGCAAAGTTTGAATTTCATCGCCAATTTTAAGCAGTCTAATATTTCGTGAAGCTGCACCTTCGTCGGAAATTTCTTTTCTTGCACCTTGGATAGACCATTCCTCGCTGATAAAATTATATACAACGATTAAATTATAAAATTCACCGTTCAATAAAATAGGGATTGAATATGTATTATAATCGTCACCTATATATATAATTTCCATAAAGCAAAGGACTCCATCAATGCTTCCCCAAACACCTCGGAAATTATCGCGGAAAATTCCGGTTTCATAGTCAGCAATAATGTCATTATCAGTTCCTAAAAATATAATTATGTCTAAATCAGCATCAACGTAGTATAAATCAAAGGTTACTTCCGATAAAATGTTTGCATTTTCGCTACCAATATCAAGGACCGCTCTTGCTCTATTGTCAACGTAAAGGGGATAGTCTTCAAGGTTTAAGTCCATTACAGTTGTAAGTTCAGGTAACTGTTCTTCCTCATTTTCATAGCCAAGATTAGCAATATATTCATGTTCAGCTTCGGAAATTTCCCCCGTATAAACGTAATTATAAAGCAAAGGAAGTGGGAAATTTGCCGAAATATAGGAAAAATCTTGTAATAAATTTACATCGCCATCATAAGGGTAGTAAAAGGAAAGTCCAGTAGCTTCCTGTCGATATTCACCATTAACTTCATAAATTACAACGTCATTTAAGGTGTCAATCAACTCTTGTGCTGATGAAAAATTATTTTGTGTAAGCCTAGCAATATGACCTAAATCCGCCATATTTGTGTAACCCGAATATCTAGTGTTTCCACCATAATTTTCCACTCTTTGAGCGGCACTTGCAAATTTTGTATAAGCATTCGGATTGTCCAATGTTTGAGATAAAATTTCAACTATGTAATTTTCATAAGCTTCTAAAAAAGGTGACATTTTATTTAAATCAATTGCAGAAAGTGTAAGGTCGCTTTCTAAGCCATAAACCGCACTTGAATCATAATATGTATCACAAATAATCCTTGAAAATTCTTCTGTGGAAATTGAAGTATCAGTAACTAATTCAGTTAGAAAACTAGAATAGTCCCAGCCATATCCCGACACTAATTCTTGTGAAGCGACTAAAATATCAGCAAGTCCTGTTAAATAATAAGCAACGTCTACTGTCGCCATTAAACATGCATCAAATCCCACCATTTGTAGGGGAGGGTCGTTATAATTTTCGCTGTAAACTGCTGTAATTCCTTCGTACATTTCGTTTAAATCAAGGGAGTCAAAGTTAAAAACTTCATCAAAGCAAATCCCTGTAACCGAACCTCCACCGTGGTTCCAAAAGTTCAATAAAACATTATCAGCAGGATAATTTTCATTTGCAAAAGTTAAAAAATCAGCTAAAGTTTGTGCTTCGCCCATATTTTGTAAAGGCATTTCTTCGATTAATTCTAAGCCGTTTGAATCATAGACAAAACGTTGGGTTAAATCGGGGTCAACAAAGTCGTTGTTCCACTCATAAGAGCCACCGGTTTGTATTACAATTTTTACATTTGTAGGCAAATCCACCGACATAATTTCCTCTAAATCAGCAGTAGCAAAACCATTGTACGTTTCAAGGTCGCTTCCGCATAAGTAAAAATACATTGCCCAAGTTTCGTCTGTATCAGTTGCTAAATTTTCAGTACTTTCAATTAATTCTTCTTTTATAGTTGATGTAGTTGAAGTGCTTTCAGTCGAAGGCTTTATAGTAAAATTATCCTGGTTAAAGTCCTCAATTTCTAAAGTAGAAAGCACATCATTTATGCTTTTTTCCGAACTTTCATTTTGACAACCTATTAGTGTTAAAATTAATAATATGATTAAGCTAAGTGACAGAAATTTTCTCATAACGTTCGCCCCTTTCGACAGAAATAAATTATATATACATAATTTATTATATCATATAACTAAAAATAAGTCAATTTGTTCAGTGGAATTGACAATAATTTGTAGGGGCAGCGTCCAAAAAAGTATTGTAACTGCAAAGTAACGGGTTGTGGAGGACGCAAACCCCTACATTTTTTCGCTCAATAGAGTGAGGAATGAATGCAACGTAATTAAATAAGGTTTAGCCATAACCAAATACGACCTCGCGGAAACAAATTTTCCCATTCATCAATGAAAAACGCGGGCATAACAGCGGGGTTGCCCCGCCGGGCAAGGATGCAACGGCATGTTGCAAGGTGTTAGTTATAACGAAATACGACCTCGCAGAAATGAAAGTTGCCTTTTCACTCTGTTTAGTGCGGGGATAACAACGGGGTTCCCCCGCTATTTTTGGTTTTCGTTTACATATTTTCGTGCTAGGAAAGAATCTAATTCTGCTCTGTTTTGAAACCTATTTCCTCTTTGTGAGCAGTTGTCAGTAAGAACATTTGTCGCATTTAAAGAACTTATCTTTCTTGGGGTGTAAATTTTGCTCATTTCATATTTTTTTATCTTTTTGGACATAATAATTTCAATCCTTTCTCAATTTTTTTATAAGAATTTTTTTAAGTTGTCAAGGTATTTTTGTTCAGTTTTAAGCACCGCTAAAGCATTGTTCCTCACTTCATTGTCCATTGAGGAATGACGGTTTAACATTTCATTAATGTCAATAATACCCATATTTGTCCCTTGAATCATCATTTTTGCAATGTGCGATGGAGAATTATCCATCATTGTGTTTATAGCTACACCAATGTCTGCCGAAACTTTTTGATAAGGTGAAATGTCCTTTGGGGAAGCATTGCAAGCATATAAAGCTTGTTTTAGTTTTGTGTTACGCCTGTTATACACGGATAATTGCTTTTGTAACTCTAATTTTAAACCTTTGTCATTTACCCTTGGGATAATTTTTTCAAGGGAGGAAACCCCCATACTTGTGTTTTTGTAAAGGGAATTTAGTACCTCAACATTATTTCTGTTCATCATTTTTATAATTCAATCCTTTCATGTTTTATATTTTTTTGATAACTTTTAATATTAATATTTTTTCATTTTAAACGTATTTTATTTGATGAAATTTATTGAATTTATTTTTCTATGTGACAAAATCACTGAAATAAATAATTAATTGAATATAATTAAAACATAGTAAAAAAATATAAAACATAAATTGAAAGGAATTAATAATTATGAAACTATACGATTTTTCTGCAAAGACTATGAACAACGATACTTTAAAACTTGAGGAACTTAAAGGAAAAGTGCTTTTAATTGTGAACTCTGCAACTGAATGTGGATTCACTCATCAATACGAAGCGTTAGGGAAATTGCATACTAAATATGCTGAAAAAGGGCTTGTTATCTTAGATTTTCCTTGCAACCAATTCGGTGGTCAAGCTCCTGGAACTACTGAAGAAATTCAAGATTTTTGCATTGCTAAATTCTGTTTGCCATATAAAGTTATGGATAAAATTGAAGTAAATGGAGAAAATGAACTTCCGCTTTACACTTATTTAAAAGAACAAAAAGGATTTAACGGCTTTAAAAAAGACCACGAGTTAACTCCAATTTTGGAAGATATATTGTCAAAAGCTGACCCTGATTTTGCAAAAAAAACTGACATTAAATGGAATTTTACTAAATTTTTAGTTGACCAAAATGGGGAAGTAGTTGCAAGATTTGAACCTGTTGAAGATATGCAAGATGTTGAAAATGCAATTGTTTCTCTATTAAAATAGAAAATAATAAAAAAAGGCTGTACTCGTAGTGAGTACAGCCTTTATCTTTTTTATTTAGTATCAAAAACGTTAAGTCAGCAATTAAGCAGCTGCGTCGTAGATACCTTGTAGCCAATCAGAACCTCTGTCTTTACAACCTTGAACATAAGCAGCCCAAGATTCGTCAGTGATTTCTTGATTTCCTTCGATGAACGCCATCATACTTTCAGTTACAAAGTCATTTAGACCAGCAGTTTCAAATAGAGCTTGTTCATTGTCTTCAGGAGTCATTGGTGATGCTGGTGGTGGTGGGTCATAAGCGCCAACTTCAGCTTGCATTTCGATTGCAGCGATGTCTTCGTCAGTTAGTGAAGTGTAAAGAGCATCAGTATGTTGACGGATAGCTAGTGAGTTGTTGTCAACACCTGCAAGTGCGTGCCAGTCATTGTTTTCTGGGTCAATTCTTACATATCTACCAGTAGTGTCGTCCATTTCATAGCTTTCGCCTTCGATACCGAAAGTCATAGCTAGAGCAGCTTCGTCAGTGTATCCCCAGTCAACGAATGCCATAAAGTTTTCAAAGTAATCTTTGTTTGGTAGTTCTGAAGAAAGTACCCATTGTGAACTCCAAGGAGCAGCTGAGTTAATTGCGTAGTCATACTCAGTTTTTGGAGCAACCATTGTGGTGATTGTGAAATCAGGATCTTCATCTCTAGCTTCAGTGTGGTAACGTAGTGCGTTTCCAGACCAGTCATATAGAATGAAAGTTTGTCCAGTAGTAACTTTTTGTTCGTAAATTGTTGAGTCAAGAGTGTTCCATTCAACGTCTAATAGTCCTTCAGAGAACATTTTGTTCATCCAAGTAACCATTTCACGCCATCTGTCAGTAACAGGTCCGAATTCCCAAACTGAATCAAGTTCGTTCCAAACCATACCGTTTGAGTAACCCCAACCAGCGTTTAGGTTCCAAGCTTGAGCAACACCTTGCATCAAGTTACCTTGTTGGAATCTGTTTGTCATTGGCACTGAATCAGGATAGATTTCTTTTAAAGCTTTAGCAGTTTCATAAATATCTTCCATTGTTTCAGGCATTGCAAGACCATGTTCTTCAAGTAAGTCAGTTCTAATCATCCAGTTATGATCTTGGAATTGTAATGTACGAGCTTTTGTTGGTAAGAAGTAATATTTACCGTCGCCAGCATATCTTTGTGAATCAAGCCATTCGCCATAGTTGTTTTCTTCGATAAATGCAGAATATGTAGGAAGCATATTTGTGTAATCACTTACAGCAAGAAGCATTCCAGAGTCGATTTGGTCACCAGTTGGCCAAGTTTTTGGAATAATATCAGGGATTTCACCTGTATTAAATGCAGTTTGAACCTTTACATTCCAGTCTGATTCAGGAACAACGATTGGGTCACAAATAGCACCAGTTGCATCTTTAATAATGTCCCAAATCATCCAGTTTTCGTCATACGCATAGTTTGCGTTATCAGAATAAAGCATTGTGAAAGTAAATTCTTCTTTTGGTGCATTAGGGTCAGCAGTTGTAGCCGCTGTAGTTTCTCCAGCTTCAGTAGTAGCAGCAGGAGTAGTTTCGCTTGAACCACTATCGCCAGAACAACCAACTAGAGCAGTTGATAGTACGGATAAAGCAGCAAGCATAGCAAGTAACTTTTTCATTCTTCATTTCCTCCATAATAATTAAATTATTGATTTGCAACAAACGATTTAGTTATATTGTACTAAATAGGTTTTGTATACAATTAGATTTTAGCATATTTTTTATATGAATACAATGCAATAATGTAGCAAAAATATGTTTTTTTGTTGCAAGAGAAAAATACTTTTTCATAAATTTGTATAAATTTAGCAAAAATCATATTTTTTATTAGTGATTTTCACAATGTTAAAAATTATTCATCATTTATTAATAAATAGTAGTATATAAGAATTAGTTTTTTTGATACAATTATATTAAAGAGCTGACGTTGACATCAAAAGAAAGGACTGGTGTTCATATGAAACGTGTTGGAATACTTACTTCGGGTGGCGATTGCCCTGGTTTAAACGCTACTATTCGTGGAGTTGCTAAGGCTTTGTATCATTCAAATGAAGAAATTGAAATTGTTGGGATAAAAGACGGTTATTACGGGCTTATTCATAATGAAACTAGGAAAATGAAAGAAAGCGACTTTTCCGATATATTAACCCGTGGAGGTACTATTTTAGGCACTTCACGGCAACCTCATAAAGCTATGCAAATTATTGGCGCTGATAATGTGGATAAAGTAAAGTCAATGAAAAAAACTTATAAAGACCTAAATCTTGACTGCCTTTTGACCCTTGGTGGAAATGGAACTCATAAAACTGCAAACTTGCTTTCTTGTGAAGGTCTTAATGTAATTGGGCTTCCTAAAACTATTGACAACGATATTTTTGGGACAGATTTTACCTTTGGTTTTCATACGGCTGTTGACATAGCTTCCGATGTTTTGGACAGAGTTCACACTACAGCACAAAGCCATAAAAGGGTTATGCTTGTGGAAATTATGGGGAATAAAGCAGGTTGGCTTACTCTATATGCTGGAATTGCTGGAGGGGCTCATATGATATTGCTCCCCGAAATACCTTTTGATCTACAAAAAATCACTGAGGTAATTTCAAATCGTGAACAACGTAATCTAAGCTACAATATTATAGCTGTTGCTGAGGGTGCAATGGATATTTATGAAGCAAAGCTAAAGAAAAAAGAAAGAGCAGCCTTAAGAGCGGAGAGGGGAGAAATTACCGCTACAAACAGAATTGCCGCAGATATACGCAAAGTTACAGGTTATGACACAAGGGTTGTAATTCCAGGGCATATATTAAGAGGAGGAACTCCAAGTGCTTATGATAGGGTTTTAGCTACTCAATTTGGTGTTTATGCGTCAAAATTAATACAAAAGGGGATTTTTGGCGTAACCGTTGCCCTTAACGGAAACAAAATTACCCACAACAAGCTTTCCGACATAGCCGGTGTACCAAAATTAATTCCAAAAGATGAGCCAATGATTGAAAATGCTCGTGCTTTAGGAGTGAATTTCGGAGATTAAATAAGTTTTTTGTAAAAAAATATGAACTTTAGCATATAAATTTTACATTAAATGTTAAATTGATGTTTAATATTTGATTTATCAAAAAAATAACACGATTTTAAATTCTATGTAACAAATTGCACAAATAACGACCTAGATAGGCGAATTGCAACAGCTTTTTCGCCTATCTTTTTTTGTGATTTTTTCAAAAAAACTTTACAATTACCTAACTTGTTAAGAAAAATGAAGAAAATATTACATAGATTTTACATTAACCCCGTTGAAACTTTACAATTGTTGTGTAGAATAAAACCCGTGGTCAAGAGGACTACGAAAAATTCAAAAATAATTAAAAATTTATTTAACCAATTGGAATGAGGAAAAAATTATGAAAAGGAAAAAATTCGTTCCACGCCTCGTATTAGTGGCTAGTTTGGCGGTTACTGCTGTGGGATGTGCTTCAGATAGTGGTTCAAGCGACGATACTGCTGGTGGAACAACTGCTGCTGGCGAAACTACAGCTACTACTGAAGCTGGTGGCGTAAGCGGAGAAATCACAGTTTATTCTCGTGAAGAAGGTTCAGGTACTCGTGGTGCTTTCGTTGAACTAATGGGAGTTGTTGACGCTGACGGAAACGATATGACAGTTCTTTCTGCTAACTTCATTAACTCAACAAGTGGTGTTTTAACTGGTGTTGCTCAAGACCCTAACGCAATTGGTTATGTTTCACTAGGTTCATTAAATGATACTGTTAAAGCAATTAAAGTTGACGGTGTTGAAGCTACTTCTGAAAACATTCTTTCAGGCGATTATGCTGTAGCTCGTCCTTTCAATGTAGCTTACCAAACTGGTGTTGAAAACGAATTAGTAAATGACTTATTTGCATTTATTATGAGCGTAGACGGTCAAACAATCGTTGAAGAAGAAGGATTTATCCCAGTTCCAACTGAAGAAGTATACACAGCTTCAGGTCTTTCAGGAACAATTAAAATTTCTGGTTCAACTTCAGTTTCTCCTATCATGGAAAAATTAAAAGAAGCTTACATTGCTTTAAACCCTGACATGACAATCGAAATCACTTCTTCAGGTTCATCTTCAGGTATGAAAGACGCAATGGCTGGAACTGTTGATTTAGGTATGGCTTCTCGTGAACTTAAAGACACTGAACTTGCTGAACTAACAACTGTTGTAATCGCTCAAGACGGTATTGCTATGGTAGTAAACAACGCAAACACTATTGAAGATATTACTTCAGAAGATGTTAAAAATATCTACCTTGGCGAAAAAACTGAGTGGTAATTTAAACTTATACTTATAAAAAATATAGCATTAGCTGGCATTTTAAGCGATTTTATCGTGTAGCCGGCTTTTTGCTATGTATATTGTAAAATATGTTCTCACGAGAAAGGAATGAACAATTCAATGGTAAAGAAAAAACTTAGCGAACGAGTTATGAAGATAGCTTTTATCGCTTGTGCTACTACTTCAATTCTTGCAGTAGCCCTTATCTGTCTATTTATGTTTGCAAATGGTTTCCCAGCAATATTTGAAATTGGTCCTGCTGAATTTTTAGGAGGAATGATTTGGCGTCCAGGTAGTGAGCAATACGGTATTTTCCCTATGATAGTGGGAAGTATTTATTCCACTGCGGGTGCAATTATTGTTGGTGTGCCTGTTGGTGTATTGACAGCTGTTTTCCTTGCAAAATTCTGTCCTACAAGCATTTATAAAGTGCTAAAACCTGCTGTAGACTTATTAGCGGGTATTCCATCAATTGTTTATGGTTTCTTTGGAATGATTGTTATGGTTCCTTTCGTTCGTGAAACTTTCGGCGGAAAGGGAACTTCTTTGCTTACTGTATCCCTTTTACTTGGAGTAATGATTTTACCTACTATAATCGGTGTTGCGGAGTCAGCAATTAGAGCTGTACCTCCTGGATATTTTGAAGGTGCGTTAGTTCTTGGTGCATCAAAGGAAAGAGCTGTATTTTTTGTAGTTCTTCCTGCTGCAAAATCAGGTATTTTCGCAGCTGTAATCCTTGGTGTTGGACGTGCAATTGGTGAAACAATGGCGGTTATTTGGGTAGCTGGTAACTCACCACTAATCCCAGAATCACTAACTGACAACATTAGAACTATGACAACAAACATTGTACTTGAATTATCATATGCAACAGGAACACACGAACGTGCGTTAATTGCAACTGCTGTAGTTCTATTCGTATTTATACTATTAATAAATATTTCATTCTCACTATTAAAAAGGAGGTCAGCTAAATAATGAATAACGACGTAAAAAATATTAAACCAATAAACGTTTTAACATTTAAACAAAGAATGTTATCTTACAAAAATAGTCCTATTTCATTGGTTTTACTTATTATAGTTTTTCTTGCAGCAGTAGTTGCGGTTGGATTTTCCTTTTTCCTAATTGGATATATTTTGGTGACAGGTGTTCCACATTTGTCCCCTGAACTTTTCGCGTGGGAATATAATAGTGATAACGTTTCAATGACACCAGCGTTAATGAACACATTATTTATCACAGTTGGAGCATTAATTATCGCTGTACCACTTGGGATTGGTTCTGCTATATATCTTGTTGAATACGCAAAAAGAGGTAGTAAATTGGTTGGAATTGTAAGACTTACTACCGAAACTCTTTCAGGTATTCCGTCAATCGTTTATGGTTTGTTCGGATATTTGTTATTCGTTACAGCTTTAAGGTGGAGCTATTCATTTTTAGCGGGTGTAATCACACTTTCAATTATGGTTTTACCTCTTATTATGAGGACTACTGAAGAAGCTTTGAAGTCAGTTCCTGATACATTCCGTGAAGGTAGCTACGGCCTTGGAGCTGGAAAACTTCGTACTATTTCAAAAATTATTCTTCCATCAGCAGTACCTGGAATTCTTGCAGGTGTAATTCTTGCTGTAGGACGTATTGTTGGTGAAACTGCTGCGTTAATCTTCACTTCTGGTACAGGTGAAAAAATGGTTGACGGTTTATTCAAGTCTTCTCGTACTCTTTCGGTGCATATGTATATGTTAAGTAGTGAAGGTTTACACGTTGACCAAGCTTCTGCTACTGCTGTAGTAATTTTAGTGCTTGTTATTGGAATTAACACTTTATCAGCTATTGTTGCAAAGAAAATCGCAAAAAAATACTAAGCGGGGAAGCCCCGCTGGCAAGCCCGCACTTTACAGAGCAGCAGATTACAGCTTTTGTTTCTGCGAGGTTAGAGTTTGCTATGGGTGAAATTATTACGAGGTAGCCCCCGCTGGCATGCTCGCACTTTACAGAGCAATAGATTACAGCTTTTGTTTCCACGAGGTCAAAGAATATAAAAAATCAAAGATTTTTTATATTCTCCGGATTTTAGCTTTTCGCCAAGCGGGCGAAACTTTTTCACCTTAAAGCTGTTGTGAAAAAGACGTAAAATCCTACAGAGTGCGTGTACTAAAGATAGCAAAAGTATAAATTACACAAGCTAAAGGTTTTGATGTCGTAAAAGTATGCGAATAAGACAATTTGTTTCCTCAGGGTCGGAGTT
>CAYJLB010000054.1:11522-15670 GCA_964370845.1 uncultured Oscillospiraceae bacterium | reverse complement strand
AATAACTGGTATTACTTTATTATAGTATTTATAGTTATTGCCGCAGCATTTATAGCTTTATTTTATCGTGGAAAAATTGAGAAAAAAGAAGCTTTATTAAAATCTTATAGCGTTGACCAATTAACTGGACTTATGGCAATTCAAAAGTTTAGACAAGTCATCGATGAAACTTTAGATAAGGCTAAACCTAATGAATACGAACTGATTTCCTTTGATATTGATATGTTTAAAACTATAAACACTCATTTTAGCAATGACAAAGGAACAACAATTCTTGTAGCAGTAGCAGATGCACTTAAAAAAGCTTTTCAAGATACAAGTGCAGTATTATGTCGTAGAACTGCTGATCAATTTTTAGTATTAAGACGTGTAAATGATGGTGGTACAATTAAACAAATTTATAAAGAAGAAATACTGCCTAACATCGAACAAAATGTAAACGAAAAATATAAGGTTTCATTATCTTTTGGCAACGTAATTATTGAAAATACTAAGGAAAAAGGGACAACTATTGTAGGACAAGCAGACAACGCTAGAATTCATGGTAAATCCACACACAAAACTACATTTATCACTTTTGACGATGATTTACGCAAACAATACGAAGATAAAATTAACATAACTTTCCGAATGGAACAAGCTATTAAAGACCGCGAATTTGTTGTGGAATATCAACCTAAAATTGATTTTAATACTATGAAAATTAGCGGTGCAGAAGCCTTAGTACGTTGGCACCCTAAACTAGGGAATAAAATTTTCCCTGATCAATTTATCCCTATTTTCGAGGAAAATGGATTTATTTCTTACCTTGATTTATATGTATTAGAAGAAGTTTGTAAGTGTCTTAAAGCAAGCACTTTAAAAATGGACGTTCCAAAAATTGCAGTAAACTTATCAGCGCACACCGTACTTTCTGATAATATTGTAAATAATATTAATGATATTCTTTCAATTTATGACATTGACCCGTCACAAATCGAGCTTGAACTTACTGAAAGTGCTGTTGAAGCAGATACAAATAGATTCCTTGAAGTGGTTAAAAAATTCAAGAAAATTGGCTTTGCTATTGCAATTGACGACTTTGGAGCGGGAGTTTCTTCACTTAATAGACTTTCAGCAGTTGAAGCTGATGTGTTAAAACTTGACAAGGCATTCTTTGACCTAAAAGACCAAGGTGCAAATAGTAATATTGTAGTAACTGACATAATTTTAATGGCTAAACATCTTAACATGAAAGTTGTTGCTGAGGGAGTTGAAACAGCTTCACAAGCATTATGGCTAAAAGGAATTGGCTGTGATTATGCGCAAGGTTATTATTTCGCAAGACCAATGCCAGTTAATGATTTTAAAGAATTATTAATTGAGAAAAGAGAATTTACGATTAGTTTATTTTAATAACAAATAATAAAAATCGTCCCTATTTATATAGTGGACGATTTTTTATTTTTAAAAAATGTGCCAAAAAGCACATTTAACTTTGTAGATTTATATGTTATCATTTATATAAAATAAAACATAAACACAACGTTTTAAGGGGAAAGTATGAAAACTTAACTTTTCATACTCAGGAAGGAATGATTATTTTATGAAAATGACAAAGAAATTATTTACGGTGGTTTTATCTTTAATTTTAATGATAAATCTACTAGCAATCCAAACTTTTGCTGCAAGCGCAACTGTTTCATTTGACCCAAACGGTGCAACTGGCACAATGGCAGATATAACAATTGCAGACGACTTAAAACCATTTACACTGCCTGAAAATGGATTTACTGCTCCACCTGGGAAAGAATTTATCGGGTGGTATCCGAATACTGATGCAGGCGATGGTACAGCTTTCGAATGTGTATTACCAGGACAAAGTTTTGAATTAGATTTTATGATTCAAGATGGAAAAGCTACTTTTTATCCAGTTTGGGCAACACGACCTGCAAATACTGTAAAATTAACTTTTATTATATCAGAAGAATATGTTGAAATTGCTATGATAATATTTGTTCCAAAAGGTGAAGCTTTTGATTTAACTCCTATAGGAGAAGATGAATTTTCAATATCTACTACTCCTGATGGTAATAATATTATTACTAGTATAACACCTACATCTGATACTATATTATACACAATAATGGACGATGCTCCTCCAGAATCAGAATATGAAATTACAATAAATCCAAAAACAGAACAAACTTTCACAGATGTAAAATTTGGTTATACCAAAGCAGATGTAACTCCACTAACTTATACAATACACAATATTGGTGATGCAGAGATTACTAATTTAAAATTTATGTTAAATGGATCTGACGGTCATAGATTTGAAATTGATACTACAGAATTGGCATCACTAAAAGTTGGAGCTGGTATTAGTGTTAACATTACTCCTGTTTTAGGTTTGCCTCAGGGTGTGAAATACACAGCTAATTTAAGAGTTGTCGGTGATGGAATAGATTTAACTGACGCACCTAATTTTAGTTTATCAGTTGAAAAAGCTGATAGAAATTCAACATTAACGCCATCACCACACACTTTCCCAAGTTTAAATGAGGGATATTTAGGTACCGATTTAACTCCTTTAACTTTAACTTACACAAACACAGGTAGTGAAACTATAACTAATCTTAAAGTTGAATTATGGTACGATGATAAGACAAAATTCACAGTTGATACAACAGGAATGAAGACTACATTAACTACTAATGAAAGTACAACTTTTACAGTAGTTCCAATTGAAGGATTATCTGTTGGGAATTATAATACAACAGTAAGAACTATTAGTGACCAAACTAACAATAGTTCTCAAATAGATTTTACTGTAATTGATTCTTCTATCGAAAGTTTAGTAGCTAATGTTAGTTTATCCAATGGAAAATACGGCAAAACTATCACTGCAACTGTAACAGGTGCAAATTCTACTGATTTAGTATATACTTGGAAAAATGGCACAACAATCCTTGGAACAGGGCTTACTTACACACCAACAGATTCCGATATTGGAGAAGTTTTAACTTTTGAAGTTACTGCGAATGATAAAGCTGGTGTTGTTTCTAAAGATACAAATGCAATCGAAAAAGCTGACGGTGGAAAAGCTCCTAGTGCGCCAACTTTAAGTAGTGTAGGCAAAAATCAAATCATAGTTTATATGATTACAGGGCAAGAATATTCTTTAGACGGAATAACTTGGCAAACAAGTGGCGAATTTAATGGACTGACACCTAATACTTCCTATTCAATTTACACTCGTGTTATGGAAACAAATACTACTAATGCTTCTGATATCTCTTCACCAATAAACACAAAAACATTAGGTGATGGAATAATAATTGTTAGAGAAACTCAAACTCTAACTTTCCCAGAATACTCTATTACAAAAACTACAAGTGATTCGCCTTTCGATTATCCAGTTCAAGGTGCAAAAACTGACGTTACTTATACAAGTAATAACCACAGTGTTGCAACTGTAGATAATACTGGTAGAGTTACTATTATTGGTGTTGGTGAAGCAATAATTGAAGCTCACGCAGAAGAAACTGAAAGATATCAAGAAGGCAGTTCCGAATATACATTAACAGTAGTTGAGGGTTCTACACCTCCAACAGTTCCAACAGTATCTCAACCTTCTTATACAGTAACTGTTACTGTAATTGATGAAGATACAAGTTCAACTTTAGAAACTGACATTATAGCTTCTGGTCCAAACGGAACATTATACACTGTTCCAAACTCTTTCCTAGAAGCTCCTACTGGATTTGATTTAGTTAGAATTACAGGAAATACAAGCGGAACTATTAACGGAAATGTTATTGTTACAGTTTATGTAAAAGGAATTATAGATGAAACTGAAGAAGTTCCTGAGGAAACTGTTCCTCTTGCTCCTGTTGAAACTGATGAAGTTGAAACAACTACTGAAGAAGATATCGCTGAAACGGACGTTCCACTTGCTGGAACAGAAGAAGCTCCAAAAACTGGTCAACATCTTCCTATTATTGCAATTACAGGTGCAGTGGCAGCTACTTCATTAATTATCCTTTCAAGAAAAGAAAAGAATCATAAATCAATATAAAGTATTTTTAATAAAATATTTTAATTAAGTGATTAAAATAACAGCGATATGCCAATTTATCTTGGTTATATCGCTGTTTTTTATATAT
>CAYJLB010000054.1:7381-11512 GCA_964370845.1 uncultured Oscillospiraceae bacterium | reverse complement strand
AACACAAAATTATAGTACAATATTTATTAATGTACAATGTTAAATTTTGATTAAATGTAATTTGGAGATTTTTAATATATGATAAATAAATACAGAAAATTTACAATCGTTTTTATTTTACTTTTAATTCTTATTTCGAATATTATCGCTGTTGTTTGGTTTAACAATTTAGTGTTTAGTGAGCTTGAAGATTCTGCAAAATCTTCACTTGAAGATATGGCGCAAGAACAAAATCATGCTATTTCGCTGATTGTTGAAAATAAACAAGATAATGTAAAAGGAATCGTCGATGTAATTACACATATTGGTAGAGATGATCATGAATCTCTATATGAAGCTATGGACGTATGGGCTAAAGAGTATGAAATAGAAACTATTATCGTAACTGATACAAATGGGAAAGGGATTACGTCAAATAGAAAATCAGCTGATATTTCTATGGAAGATTATTTTGAAAGTTCCGTTTCTGGAGGAGTTTCCATTACTGATGTTTATACTTCAAAATACTCGGACGTTTCTGTTTTAGCTGTAACTGCCCCAATTTATAATGATGGAACCATTCAAGGTGTAATTGTAGCTGAATATAATGTAACGGATCTTGCTTCACTGCTTATTGGCGCAACGGACAGTCGTGGTTCCGCTATGATAGTAAACTCGGAAGGAACTATACTTTTGCATACTTATCCTTTCCCTATTTCCTTTGAAAACTTTGTAAGTGCTGAATTTGAAAATGGGAAAACTTATGAGAGTATATTGAATGACTTTGCAACATCAACACCTGGCGACGTAACTTTCTCAATTGGTGGCGATAGAAAGCTTGGAGAATATATTCCACTTGGAATACATGATTGGACTTTATTTTTTGAAATATCCGAAAGTGCACTTTCCGCTAGTGGAAATGCTATTACAAGCGGTATGATAATTATAAATGTTGTGTTATTATTAACTTTCGGAATTTTAATTGCTTATATACTTTGGGTAAGAAAACAAAATGTTAAACAAATTGAAAAAGTTGCTTTTTATGATGATTTAACAGGTGTATCTAACCTTATAAAATTCAAACTTGTTTTAAAACAAATCATTAATGAAAAAGGTTTCGATGGAAGTAAGTATATTCTTTTCAAAGGCGATATTGAAAACTTTAAAGTAATTAATGAAGTTTATGGTATGGAAGTTGGAGACAAAGTAATTTGTGCTGTTTCAAAACTTGCTGAAAAACTTAGAGGTGGCGTTTTTGAAATTGCCAGAATTGGTTCAGATGAACTTTTAGTTTTCGCTGAAAAAGAAAGAGTTGAAAATTTTTTCACGCATAGAGATAATTATAATAGCATGCTTAAAGACTGTGTTCCTGAGGTTAAAAATCATAAATTCAATTTTAGGTATGGTCGCTATTTCTTAGCTAAAGACGAAAAAGACGTAGATGATATGATAAGTAAAGTGAGTATTGCACATAGTTATGCTCGTGGCGAATCTGGCTGGTCAATTTGGGATTATGATGAAAAATTCAAAGAACATATGCTTCGTATGGCGGAGCTTACAAATAAAATGGAAAAATCACTTCAAGACGATGAATTTAAAATGTTTTTACAGCCAAAATACAACCCTAAAACTGGAAAAATTATTGGCGCTGAAGCATTAGTTCGTTGGTTTGAACAAGATGGAAAAGTTGTTTATCCAAATGAATTTATCCCTTTGTTTGAAAAGAATGAGTTTATTGTTGTCGTTGATGAATATATTTTTGAACAAGCTTGTAAATTTATTTCTGCACAGTTAAAAGACAATAAATCTCCAATACCAATTTCAATCAATTTCTCAAGATGTCACTTGCAAAATCCAAACTTTGTTAATAGGTTAGTTGAAATCGCTAATCGAAATGAAGTTCCTACAAACTTACTTGAAATTGAGTTGACGGAAACTACAATTATTGAAAATGCAAGTTATTTAAATAGAGTTTTAACTGATTTAAATGAAGCTGGTTTTACTATTTCAATTGATGACTTTGGTTCTGGATATTCTGCTCTTGGAATGTTGAAAGAATTTAAATTTAATGTTGTAAAACTTGATAGAAGTTTCTTTATTACCGAAGAAAGTTCTAGAGAAATCGCAAAAACCGTAATAACCGGAATTGTAAATCTTATAACTAGTTTAGGTTCAACTGTTGTAGCCGAAGGTATTGAGTACGAAGACCAAGTTGAATTTTTACAAACAATAGATTGTTATGCAATTCAAGGATATTACTACGCAAAACCAATGAATATTGCCGATTTTAAAGATTTACTTGATAAAAATTAATAAAAATTAAAGAAAAGGTGTATTGAAACTGAAAATGTTTCATTACACCTTTTTTATTTATTGTTTTTTAATTTCGTACAAATATGTAACCTTTGCCATAAACCGCTAAAATATCATAACTATCGGTATTGTCGCAATTAATTTTTTGTCGAAGCCTTGAAATGTGGGTTTTTATTACCCTTGTATCTTTAATTGCAGTTGCTCCCCAAACTTTTTCGTACAAAGTTTCTCTAGATATTTCTTTGTCAACATTTTGGATAAGAACACTTAGCAAAGTTGCTTCAATTTTTGTTAACAACGTTTCTTTATTGTTAACTTTTGCAGAGAGAGTTGAAAAATCAAAGTCAAGCTCCCCTATTGAAACGGAATTTTTGGAATTAATCTCACTTTGTCTTTCTAAAAGCCTTGTGATTACCGCTAAAAGTTCTTCAAAGTGATACGGTTTAGTTAAATAATAATCTCCGCCTTTTTTTATTCCATCAACACGGCTTACAAAATCTGATTTTGCTGACAAAAACAAAATAGGTTGGCGATTGTCTTTACGGAAATTTTCGCATATTTCAAATCCGTTTCCGTCAGGCAACATTACATCTAAGATTAACAAATCAGGTGAAATTTTTTCAAGGAGAGAATTCGCTTCTCGTACAGTTTCAGCAGTAAAAACATCGTAACCACGCCTTTTAAGCATTTGCTTATTTGCATTTAAAATATTAATCTCATCTTCAACAATTAAAATTTGCTCTTTCATTAATCTCGCTCCTTTAATCATTATTTTCTAACTAAAGCTCTCCCTTTGGAACAGTAAAAATTACTTTAGTTCCCTGCCCCATTTCGCTTTGAATTTCAATATTTCCATTATGTGCCATAATAATTTGATGGCTTATGTAAAGCCCGATTCCGTGACGCCAGTATTCCTTACTCATTGAAACATAGCCTTTGAAAACTTCATTTTTTATCTTATCTGGCATACCAGCACCTGTATCACTTACAATAACTCTTTGCTCGTCACCACTGTTTTCCAAAGACAGTTCAATTGTTCCGTTCTTAGTATGTTTAATTGCATTTGAAAGTAAATTAATCACTACTTGTAAAAGCCTTTGGTAATCACCAAAAATTAAAGGCGATTTTTCTATTGTCAATACAATTTTATTATTTTTAGCCTCAACATCTCTATGTAAAAACTCTACTGCCTCTTTCAAAACGTCCTCTAACTGCATTGGAGCAATGGATAAATTTAACCTTCCCTGTTCAATTGAAACAGTGTCCATTAAATCCGTCAATATTCTGTCAATTCGCATTACAATTTTTTCAACAGTTTCAAGGTTGCTATTTATTAGTTCTTCGTCTTGAAGATCCTCGTAAAAAAGTTCTATAGTGTCCCTTGCGTTCAGTGAAATTGCCGTTAATGGGTTCTTTATTTCATGGGCAACTGTAGTTAAAAAAGTATTCTTAGCTTCGTTATATTTTTGAAGTTGTTCATTTTGCTTGCTAAGTAAAACTCTTTGTTTTTCATATTGGTCCATATATAAGTAAACAACTATTCCACAAACAATTCCTGCCCCTAAAAAGGCAATTAAATGGTCAGAGAAAATCCGTGCCTCGGATGTCATAGGTGTAACTGTTTCAGGGAAATAATAACCTATAAAGCACATTCCAACAAAAAGCAAAATTTGAAGTAACGAAACCACTATAGCATAAATTCTGTCCAACATTAAAACGGTAAACACTATTGAAAATATAAAGTAATTAGACATTCCACTTTTGTATCCCCCGTCGGTAAAGAAAAATATTGGGAATATTATGAAAAATACAACAACTATTGTTATTAGATAACACCGA
>CAYJLB010000054.1:0-7371 GCA_964370845.1 uncultured Oscillospiraceae bacterium | reverse complement strand
GAATACCATAGCATTACTGCGGAGAAAACTACTGAAATTGAACAAAGAAATATAACAATAAAACCAGCATTTGCTATTGATGTTGCAATTACTAAAAAAATACACATTATCGTAGCAAGCAAAGCTAAAATATTGAAAAGTCGAACCTTAAACTCAATTTTCTCGTCAAAAAGCTTGCCAAAAAAATTTATTATTTTGTTTTTTATTTTAACCAAGAGAATTTTCTCCTTACATTAAAGTAATTATAATTTAATGTTTTAATTATAGCACAAAAAGTTCTAAAATAAAAGAAAAATTTAGAAAAACATACATTTTGACAAAAATTTACAATTTGTTTACATTTATGTAATAAAGTTAAAGTTTTTAATAAAAGGTATAGTTTTTGTAACATTTCTATAAGTCAACTTTTTTGTGCTACAATATTCACATAAGCACAGCTAGATTTGCTGTTTTTATGTGAATATTGTTTTATTTTTATTTTATAATGAAAGGGTTGGAATTTTATGGATAACAACGAAAGAAAAACACAAAACGCACCTTCAAGTGATAGCACTTCTGCATTATTTGTATCATCAAGAAAGAAACAACTAGAAGAACAAGAGGCTCAAAGAATTGCAGCAGAGAAAGAAGCACAAAGACTAGCAGCGGAGGAAGAAGTTAGACGACTAGAACGTGAAGTTGAGCAAAGGAAAATTCAAGCTGAGGAAGATGCAAAACGCATTGAGGCTGAAAGCATTGAAAGAAGAAAACAAGCTCAAATTGACGCTAAAAAAGCTGAAGCTGAAGCTAGAAAAGCTGCTGCCGCAAAATCCCCTAGTGCAGTGACTTCTACAGTATCTGCTACAGCTAGTGCAACTGCTACTGCAGTAAAAGAAAAAAGCTCAAGCCTTGTGTCCGACGTAATGGCTGATAAAAAGAAAATGATGATTGCTGGCGGAGGAATTTTAGGTGTTATCCTTGCAATTGTTTTGATAATCGTTTTAGCTGGTGGCGGCGGTTCAAAACTCAGTCTTGATTTCGTTCAAGGTGACTGGTTTTTAATTGACGGTTCTCATTATTTAGTTGTAAAGGATGAAGCATTTGTTTTAGGTGTAGTAGAAACAGGCGATATGTACGAAGGTACAATCGAAATTGATAAAAACGGTATGCATTTAGCTTTTGATGGAAGAATTTTATACTCATTTGATTTGGGAAGGTATGATTATCTATACCAAGATGGTTACTATAAACCTTATGTAAGAGAAGATGATTTTGCTACTGCAAATGAACAACAAGCTGAACTTTTAGCACTTTATGTAGCTGGTAACTGGTCTT
Source organism: uncultured Oscillospiraceae bacterium (assembly GCA_964370845.1). GTDB lineage: Bacteria > Bacillota > Clostridia > Oscillospirales > Ruminococcaceae > CAYJLB01. The sequence continues at coordinate 6,057 of CAYJLB010000054.1, read as the reverse complement.
ATGACGGAAATATTATTTGGAAATTTAGCGAACCAAAAGAAGGCGAAGTTGGCGGAACTGTTGAATTTTTAAATATTGAAACTGACCAAAAAACTAGTAGCACTTACGAAATTACTGATTATTTGGAAATTGTAGTTGAACTTGACGGAGATTATTTTTACTTTAACTTAACAACAAATAATACTTTATACGAAGATAATGCTGGTTTAGAATGGTATCCTGTTGATGAAAACTATGAACCAATTGCAATTGGTTAATAAATTTTAGGAAAAATTAAAAATAACAGAAAGGTTTGTGCATATTATGAATAATTTACTGATTACAGTAATATTTGAAAATGGATTTCAGGAAATCTATCTCCCCGTAGTTGACAACAAAACCTTGACAATGGAAATACGCCCATCGGTAAGTGGACTTTTATATGACATTGTCCTTCCTCTTGAAGTTTGGAGCGGAGAATGGACACTTAATTCCTCAAAACAGTTTTCTATTACAAAAGATGAAGAAGATATTGAAAGTTGTAAACTTGATGCAGGAATTTTGCTTAACTGTAATATAAGAAATTCTGACGTAATTTTCTCTTTGACAGTTACCGCTTCTGATAAAGGAAATACTTCTTTTGACAAATATTTTTTAGATATCGATGCAGTTAAAGCTGTTACAATAGGAAGTGCTTCCACCTCTAATTTAATTGTACATTCAAATAAATTCTGCTCACCAAATCACGCAGAAATTGTTGCTGAAAATGGCGTAGCAGTAATCAAAGACCGAAACAGCGTAAACGGAACTTTTGTAAATGGACGTTTGTTGACTGAAACTAAGCCTCTTAATTATGGTGATGTAATTTACATAGTTGGGTTAAAAATTGTTTTCCTAGGAAATATTTTATGCGTAAACAACCCAAAAAATGAGTGTAAAATTAACGAAACTATCTTAAAGAAAATTAGTATTGAACAAACTGAATTTTCTGAAGAAACTCCTGAATATACTGGTGAGGATAATTATTTCCTTAGAACTCCTCGTAAAATTGAGCTTTTAGACAATGACACATTTACAATTGAAAGAGCTCCAACAAAAAATACCCAAAAGCAACAGCCTTTGTTTATGACATTAGGCCCATCTTTTACAATGGTTATTCCAATGCTTGCTGGTACAATGTTATCGGGTAATACAAATAGTTTAACAAGTTCCCTAGTAATGTCTCTTGGTGCAGCTGTAATCGGTGGTGGCTGGGCAGTTATGAACATTCGTTATAACAAAGCGGAAGCATTAAACACTGAAACTGAACGTACCCAGACATACACTTCTTACTTAAACAAAATAACTGAAGTTATTGCGGATAAAATGGAGTTTAACAAACGAGTTTTACAAGCTATGTTCCCTGACTGTGAGCAAGTTATGAATTTCGCTCGTGGTTCTTCAAGACTTTGGGAGAAAAGTAGTGTTCACGATGACTTTTTAGATGTAAATATAGGAAATTGTAATATTCCTACTTTAAATAAAATTGAAATTGCAAAAGAACAAGCAATGGCAAATTATGACCCGTTAAACGACAATCTTACAAGAATTCAAGAGTCAATGTCCGAGTTAAAAGAAGTTCCATCAAGATTATCTTTTAAAAATAATATGATGGTTGGTATAGTGAGTGAAGACAGGAACAAAGCTTTAAATCTTGTTCGTGTTGTAACTTCGCAATTAACTGCACTTCACCCTTATACTGATTTAAGAACTTGTTTTATCTATCCAATGAGTGAAACGGACTCTTGGGACCATATAAGATTTTTGCCTCATACTTGGGCACCGGACGGAAGTATTCGTTTAATTGCAAACGATAAAAATACTGTCGGTGACGTGCTTTATTTCTTATCATCTGTTGTTCGTGACCGCCTTGAAAATAGTGGTTCAGCAAAAAATGATGATGTGAAAATTTTACCTCACTATGTAGTTGTAATAGGTGACATTTCTCTTATTGAAGATGAACCTATGGCAAAATATTTGTTAAACCCTACTCCTGAACTTGGAATTACTGTAATTTTCCCAGTAAGTTCAACAGATAAACTACCTGCTGGCTGTAGTGTAATTATTCAAGACAGCGAAAACTACAACGGATTTTACAGCACAACAGGAAAATTCCCTGAAAGAGCAAATGTAGACTTCCCTATTATTCCAGTGGAAGAAATGGATTTTTACACAAGAAATTTATCTAACTTTAAAGTTCGTGAGATGAATTTATCAGCGGGAATTCCTGAAATGCTAACTTTCCTTGATATGTACAAAACTTCTAATGTTGACGATTTAGAAGTAATGAAAAAATGGCTTGAAAATCGTACTTATGAAAGTATGAAAGCTATGGTAGGTTATAAATCAGGTGGAGTTCCATTATACCTTGACATTCATGAAAAATACCACGGTCCTCACGGGCTTGTAGCGGGTACTACTGGGTCAGGTAAATCAGAAACTCTACAAAGTTATATACTATCCCTTGCTGTAAACTATCACCCACACGAAGTAGCCTTTATTCTAATCGACTATAAAGGTGGTGGAATGGCACAAAGTTTCATCGGATTGCCACATCTAGCGGGTGTAATTACAAACCTTGGTGGAAATGCCACAAATCGTGCATTGTTATCAATTAATGCAGAAATTAAGCATAGACAAAAAGTGTTTAATGAATATAAAGTTAAACATATCGACGCATATATCGAGCTTTATCGTTCGGGAGTTGCCACTGAACCTATGCCTCACTTACTTATCATTGCAGATGAGTTTGCTGAGCTTAAAAAAGAGCAACCTGAATTTGTAAGAGCCTTAGTTTCAGCAGCTCGTGTTGGACGTTCGCTAGGTGTAAACTTAATTCTTGCAACTCAAAAACCTAGTGGTGTTGTTGACGAAGAAATTTGGTCAAATACTAGATTTAGATTGTGTTTAAGAGTTGCCGATAAGCAAGATTCAAACGAAATGTTAAAACGTACTGAAGCTGCATTTATTACAGGAACAGGTCGAGGATTTTTCCAAGTTGGTAATGATGAAATTTTTGACGAATTCCAAAGTGGCTGGTCGGGAGCAGAATATACTCCTCAAATTCCATTTACTGATAGTAAAAATGCAAAAGTTGAGTTAATCAATTTAATCGGTAAAAACGGCGTTCCAAAGAAAAAGAAGAAGAAAAAGAGCGACAATGCGGTTAAAATCACTCAACTTGATGTAATTGTTAAGCATTTGAATGAAGTTGCGACAGAAAATAGTATTTCTGCACTTCGTCAAATTTGGCTTGACCCATTGCCTAAAACTTTATATCTTGAAGAACTTGCTAAAATCCAAAGACCTGAAGGTTTTTCACTTATTTTACCAGTTGGGCTTGCTGATAGTCCTGAAACTCAAAGTCAATTCCCAGTTGCAATCGACTTTATTCGAGATGGACATTTGCTTGTTTGCGGTAGCGGTGGAAGCGGAAAAACTACACTTTTACAAACATTAATTTACGGTGCAGTAACCGAATATACAAAAGAGCAAGTTAATATTTACATAGCCGATTTTTCAAGTAGAACAATGCCTGTTTTTGCAAACTTACCACATGTTGGTGGAGTTATGTTTGAGGGCGAAGACGAAAAGATTGAAGAAGTATTCAACCTTCTTAAAAACACACTTGCTGAAAGAAAAAATAAATTCAGTAAAGAGGGCATCGGTTCTTATAGAGATTACGTTGCACAACATGACGATTGCCCAGCGATTATGTTTATTATTGACAACTATGTAGCTTTTGCTGACAGTTATTCACAATATGAAGACACTTTAACTCAAATAAGTAGAGAAGCTGCAAGTTACGGTATTTATTTAATCCTTTCAATGAATAATTCAGGTGAAATTCGCAGTAGAATGCGTCAAAACTTTACTAATGGTATTGGTTTACAAATGCCTGACAAATTTGAATATGAAGCTGTTCTTGGTGGACGTAGTGAAATCCTTCCTGACGATAGAACTCCTGGTCGTGGTTTAATTAAATCTCCATTACCACTAGAATTCCACGTTGCATTCTGCATTAAGGAAGAAGCTGGTTCTAGTCAAGTTCAAACTTTACGTAAAATTTTTGCAGATGTAAAAAACACTGGCGGAGTGAAAAAGCTTGGAAGCTCCATTGAAGGTGTAACTTATGAAAGTTTATTAGAACTTGATGATGTAGCAAAACTAAATGCAAATCACATAGCTTTAGGGTTAAATAGTGACAGCGGTGAAGTCATTGCTACTGATTTAGATAGCATTTTCTGCTATACTATTGGCGGTTTTGCTGGAACTGGTAAATCGGAATTATCCCTTTCAATGCTTAAACAACTAAAAGCAAAAGGCTCACAAATTTACTTATTTGACAGAAAAGACAGTGAACTTTCTGAAAGTGGTTTGTTCGACAAAATTTGTACAAATGACGAAGAATTATTCTCGCTAATGGAAGAAACTTTTGTACCAGAATTCACACGCAGAAACGGAATTGTAAATACTGCACGAAACTGTAATAGTAGCATTAAAGAGGCTCTAAAAGATGAAAAGAGAATTGTACTTTACATTGGCGATATGAGTTTGTTTATGAAATCCGTTTACAGCGATAGATTTAAAATGAACGCTTTCCTTGAAATTGCCTTAGTAAAAGGACGTGAGCATAAAATTAATCTTTTTGCAAAAATGCTCCCTGACGATTATTTCGACAATTCAAGATATGCACTTATGAACACTTGGGTTTCTCATAACGAGGGTATTCACCTAGGCGGAATGTTCGACCAACAAGGTGCTTTAAAATTTGAAATGAGTATGTCCGATAGCGTTAGACAATTCCCTGCTGGTAAAGGTTTTACTACAAAACAATCAGGTGAAATTGTTAAAATTGCTACCCCTTACACTAAAAAGGAGGAAAAATAGATGGCTAAAATACAAATAGATGTACAACTTCCCTCTCTTGCAAAGGCTTATGAATTTTTACTAGATGATTCCTTAAGTGTTGGAAAGGTAAAAAGGGATTTCATCAAGCAAATTGAAGCTGTTGAAGGGCGACAAATCTTTGAAGATGCTACACAAGTTTTGTTTTGTTCAAGAAATTTAGGAGGACTTTTGAGCGATAATGAAGTTCTTGGAAATTTGGAAATAAAAAGCGGAGATACTATAATTCTCATATAAAAAATTGGAAAGGAATGACGACTTATGGCTAATATGTGTAACATTGATTCGGATAAAATTAAGTCTACTTCGGCTTCAATGGAAAAAGAAATTGCTAATGTGCGAACTTGTGCACAAAAGTTCACTGACGCAATTATGGCGCTAGATAAACAATGGGTTTCCGAGAGTAAAGCCTTAGTTATGGACTCTTACCAAACGGATTTAGAGGCTTTGCATGAGGTTGCTGACCAAATGGCTGAGTTTTGTCAACTCTTAACAGGTATGGCAAATTCTTACGACCAATCGGAAAGCGATATTGCAGATAAAATTAAGAATTTACCGAAATTCTAATAAGCTTTTATGAAAGGATTGTGATTTTATGGCGACTGATAACGAAATTAAGGTTGACGTCAAGGCTTTTGCACAAGCCAGTGAAGATATTTCAAAGATGCTTACTTCATTAGCTACTAGCATTACAGCTTATATTGACGCTGTAAACTCTTTACGAAGTGTGTGGCAAGGCGATACTTCTAACAATGTAAAGGGTATGGGGCTTTCAATGCTTAACTCAATGGAAATTTTAATGACTAATCTTGGAAAATATCCAAAAGCTTTAAATGAAGTAGCAGGAATTTATACTACTGCAGAAAAACAACTCTCTGAAACAGGAAAATCCCTGAATTTTGAGGGAATGAGTTAAACTGTACTAAAAATTTATTTTGCAAAGATAAGATTTTACGGGCGAATATAAACTTCGCCCTATAAATCAAGAAAGGAATGATCATTTTATGGCACAGATTTCTTTTGATTATAACAACTGCATAAATAATGCGAAAAACTTAGAAACAATTTCTTCCACAATGCAAAGTCAAAGTTGTAAGGAAATTGAAGAAATTATCAAAAACATTGAAGCTT
>CAYJLB010000053.1:0-15863 GCA_964370845.1 uncultured Oscillospiraceae bacterium | reverse complement strand
TGTTTTTTATTTGATGCTACTTTTTATGCTTAAAATTGTTGCTATGGACGAATATAAAAGAATCATTAGCAGCTTAAAAAATAAATCAGAACTTGATAGTTTAACGGGTGCATATAATAAAGAAACTACAAAAGTAAAAATTTCTAGTTATTTATCAGAGCAAGATAATGGTACATTAATAATTTTTGATATTGATAATTTTAAGAGTATAAATGACAATATGGGTCATGCTTATGGTGATAAAGTTTTAATTGAAATCTTCAATAAAATTAAAGGAATTTTCCGTACACATGATTTAATTGGTAGGTTTGGTGGTGACGAGTTCGTTGTTTTCTTAAATATTTCCAGTAAAAAAGAAGTTGAAATAATTGCAAAACGAATTTGTTCCGTAATTGCTAATACATATGTGTCCGAGGACGGTTTGGAAATTAAAGTTTCTGCATCTATAGGAATTGCGCTCTTCCCTACCCACGGAAAAAATTATGACGAACTTTTTGAAGCAGCAGATGTTGCTTTATATCAATCTAAGAAAAAAGGCAAAAACACGTATACTTTCTATACGAAAGATTAAATAATTAAAAAAATATTAGGTTGTAACTTGATAAAGATTTCAAGTTACAACCTGTTTTTATACCAAAATTTTTAAACTGTTATCAGAAATGTCCGCTATTTCATCATAACTTTTTATTTTTTCATAAGATTTTAAGACTTTTTCAGATTTTCGTGGGTCATCATTTTTCTTTCCTAATATTTTAGCAATTGCATATAATTCTGGCTTATTTTTAAGTAAGAAATGTTCATCTCTTGAACCAACAAGCTTACCACGCATCAAATTTCCGTAAATTTTCCTGCATTTTGTTTCAAGCAACAAATAATTCCTATATTGTTCCATTGAACTTTCAGCTATTTTTGCATAAAGTTTTATATCCTCGATTGTTTTTTGATTTTCAGTAAGTTTGCTATTATTATTTGTATTATGATTTATTGTTTCATCTTCAACTGGAGGGGCTTTATTGTGTTCTAGTGGATTTGTTAATGGTGATGAGAAATTAATTGTTGAAGCTTCTATAACTCCTACTTTCATATTGGTTTATCTCCTTTCAATCAAAGTTTTTATATAATATATATCGTAAATTTAATGTGAAAAATTATCCCAAAATATAAAGTTTACAATTTAGAAATATTTAAACTAGTAAAATTCACTAAAAAACAACACTTATGTTTGTTTAATATTTTTTCAAAAAACCTCTTTACAAATTACTATTTTTGTTGTAATATATAGACAATGTAATTGATTACATTTATTTTTATGACAACTTTGTAATCCATTACATACCGTTCTAAGGAAGGAGCGTTTATGGCAACAATTAAAGATGTAGCAAAACTTGCAAATGTTTCAGTTGCAACTGTTTCTAGGGTAATTAATCAAGATGATAAAGTTACCGAAAAAACAAAGGAAATTGTACTTTTGGCAATACAAACACTAAATTACTCACCAAATAACTTAGCAAGAAACTTACGTCGGCTTGAAAGTAAAAAGATTTTAGTTTTGTTAAGATCTATTTCAAATCCATTTTTTTCACTTGTTGTAAAGGGAATAGAAGATGCGACTAAGCATGAATATGACGTAATGATTGGTACAACTCATGGAAATCCCGAAGTTGAGCTTAGGTATTGCGAACTAATTAAAACTAAAGTAGTTGATGGAGCAATTTTTCTTAATTCAATGAATGATGGTAATGAACTAACCAAGATGCTATCCCCTTTTCCATGTATGCAAGCTATTGAATACAACGAAAAATTCCTTAAAACTTGCGTAACCATTGACAATGAAATGGCCGCATTTGATGCAACAGAATTTCTAATTAACAAAGGTTTTAAGAGAATTGCTTTTCTTGGAGCTGGCGGTATTAAAGGTTCTTCTGCTGATAGAAAAATTGGTTACTTGAAAGCGCTCTCTAAAAATGGAATTGAGATAATCGATGAGTTAATTATTGACGGAGGTTTCACATTCTCTGAGGGGGTTACCTTAACAGAAGAATTGTTAAAGCTTGGAAACTTGCCTGAAGCTATTTTCTGTGTTTCAGATGAATTAGCGGCGGGTGTAATTAAAACTTTGATTGAAAATAATGTATCAGTTCCTGAGAAAATTTCTGTTATCGGATTCGATGACACTGCAATTTCAAAAGCTTATATCCCCTCTATCACGACAACTCGACAACCTCAATATGAAATGGGATTTAGGGCTGGGGAATTATTAATTGAACAAATTAAATTAGCTAAAAACTCCACTGAGCATCTACCTACTTGTGGAACTGGAATAGCTGACAAAATTATTTATGAACACAAAATTATTGAAAGAAAGTCTACTTTGTAGATTTTAAAAATGAAAGGATGTATTTAAAATGGCAAAATTTAAAGCTGGTATTATTGGTTGTGGAGGAATTGGAAAAAACAAACACCTTCCTGCATTAAAAACAAACGTTGACGTTGAAGTTGTTGCTTTTTGTGACATAGTTGAAGAAAGAGCAATTGAAGCTGCTAAAAAATTTGGTACTGAAGATGCAAAAGTTTACACAGATTATACAGAATTATTAAAAGACGAAAGTATCGATGTTATTCACGTTTGTACTCCAAACAAATCACATAGCTTTATTTCAATTGATGCTATGAGAGCTGGAAAACACGTTCTTTGTGAAAAACCTATGGCTAAAACTTATGCTGAAGCTAAAGAAATGCTTGACGTTTCAATCGAAACTGGTAAAATTCTATCAGTTGGTTATCAATATAGAAACCACGCTGCGCCAAAATATGCAAAATCCTTAATTGAAAATGGCGAACTTGGTGAAATTTATTTCGCAAAAGCTCACGCAATTAGACGTAGAGCAGTTCCTACTTGGGGCGTTTTCTTAAACGAAGAAGAACAAGGTGGCGGTCCATTAATCGACATCGGAACTCACGCACTTGACATGACTTTATGGGAAATGAACAACTACAAACCTAGAATGGTAGTAGGTAATGTATTCAAAAAACTTGGTGACCAAACTCAAACTGCAAATGCATTTGGCGACTGGGACCCAAAAGAATACACTGTTGAAGACTCTGCTTTTGGATATATTGTAATGGAAGACGGAGCTACAATTTTCCTTGAATCAAGCTGGGCATTAAACACTCTACAAGTTGGTGAAGGTATGTGTACTCTTTGCGGAACTAAGGGTGGTCTTGACATGGCTGATACTGGTGAAAAACTAAGATTTAACACTGTTAAACACAACACACAAGTTACTGAAGAACCTGCACTTGGAGCTGGTGGAGTTGCATTCTTTGACGGAAGTTCAGCAAAAACTCCTCACGAACAAGAAAACAGAAACTTCTACGGTGCTGTAGAAGCTAACGATAAATCACTTCTAAATGTAAAACCTGAACAAGCAGTTGTTGTTACTAGAATTCTTGAAGCAATTTATGAATCTTCAAAATCTGGCAAACCTGTATTCTTCAACGACTAATTTATAAATTGAAAGGAAAATTATATATGAAACTAGGTATGATTGCTTACGACCATAGCAGAGAAAATTTTGAAAAAATTTCAAATAAAGGTCTTGAATTTGTAGAATTTTGCGTTAACTTCTGGGAAGAAGGAAACGATGCTTCAGCAGAATTTTTAGGAAAATTAGATAGTATTAAAGCCGATTTAGAAGAATTAGGCTTAACAACTGGTTCAGTTGGAAGATGGGGCGGTACAAAAGTTCTTTCTGACGGAAAAGTAAATGAAGCAGAACTTGCTGTTGACATTTCTTTAGTTGAAGCTGCTGCAAAACTTGGTTGCGATGTTTATTGCACAGGTTGTAACTATGTTGAAGAATTATCTTTATACGAAAACTATTCATCAGCTATTGCATATTTTGAAAGATTAATCGAAGCTGGTAAAAAAGTTGGAGTAAAAATTGCAACTGTAAACTGCAGATGGAATAACTACCTACACAGCGACCCAGCTTGGTCAGTTGTACACGGCTACTTAAAAGATTTATACATTAAATTTGACCCATCACATTCAATTTATGCAATGGGAGAAAATTACCTAACTGAACTTTCTAAATGGGGCGAAAGAGTTGCTCATATTCACATTAAAGGTAGCTTAATCGTAAACGGTGAACGTTATGATGACCCACCAGCTGGACTTGACCAAACTGATTGGGGCTCATTCATGTCCGTTATCTACAAAATTGGTTATGACAGAGGTTTAAGCCTTGAACCACACTCACCTACTTGGGGCGGTGAACTTGGCGATAAAGGTCTTGATTATTCAATTGACTACATGAAAAAACTAATCTTCTAGGCGGGGAAGCCCCCGCTGGCATGCCCGCGTTAATATTTTGATATAACAAATACTTTTCTACCCACGAGGTTGTTTGTAGTGCTACCCGTGTTAATAGATTGAAATAAATATTAATGCTATCAAATAATACTAAAAATATCTTTGAGGTTTTTTATGACAAATTGGAAAATCTCAAAGATATACTTAAATAACGCACTTGCAAATTTTTAATTTTGAAAGGAAGTGTTACAATGAAAATTGCTGTACAATTATATTCAATAAGACTTGTTTCTGAAGAAAATTTAGAGAGAGCTTTTGAGATTATTTCCGAAATTGGTTATCAAGGAGTCGAATTAGCTTTAGTTCCTGTGACTTCGGACGAAAAAGTTATCAAAGGTTATATGGAAAAGTACAATCTTGAAATTCCTAGTTCTCATGTTAAAATTGAAGATTTAACTAATAATATTGAAAGAACTATTGAATTTTACAAATATTTAGGTTGCAAAAGGTTGATTATTCCTTGGGCTGAATGTAAAACTAAAGAAAGTCTACTTGACTCTATTGAAAAAATAAAGAAAATTGCTCCTATTGTTAAAGAAAATGGAATGCAATTATATTATCACAATCACAGTGAGGAATTTCTTGAAATTGATGGTGAAGTTGTTATTGATACTTATGCGAACGCTTTACCTGAAGATGAATTATGGCTTGAATTTGATGTTTGCTGGATAACAAATGCAAAAGCTGACCCTATTCATTACCTAGAAAAATACAAGAATAGACTTGACATTTTCCATGCAAAAGACATTTTAAATGGCGAAAGTTGTACCCTTGGACAAGGCGAAGTTAAACTAGCTGAAGTTATTGCGAAAGTTAAAGAACTTAACCTTGAGTGGGCAGTTGTTGAATCTGAGTCAAAAGCTGACGCTGATGCACAAATTGAAGCTATCAAAACTGACTACAACGAATTAAGAAAATTTTTATAAAAAGGTTGATTTTGTTGGAATTATGTAATATAATTATATCTAGTGTATTAATTTATATTTAACAGGAATTTTAACAAAAGGAAGGAACGAATATCACAATGAAAAACGGAAAATATCAATTAGGAATTGTTGGATTCGGAGGAATGGGAAACTGGCACTTTGAACACATTATTTCTAAAAATACTGATGAATTAAGACTTGAAGTAGCGGGAGTTTTTGACATTAATCCTGAAAGACAAACCTTTGCTGAGGATAATAAATTAAAGGCATATCAAAGTCTTGATGAACTTTTAGCTGATGAAGATATTGACATTGTTCTTTGTGCAACTCCAAACGAAGTTCATAGAGAAATCACTGAAAAAGCTTTAAGAAGCGGAAAAAATGTAGTTTGCGAAAAGCCTGTAACTATGTCTTCTGAAGATTTAACAGCAATGATTAATGTTGCAAATGAAACTGGAAAATTGTTCACTGTTCACCAAAATAGACGTTGGGATGCAGATTTTCGTACTGCAAAGAAAATTTATGACGAAAATATGCTAGGTGAAATTTTTGAAATTCAATCAAGAGTTTACGGTTCAAGAGGAATTCCAGGCGACTGGAGAGGTAAAAAAGAAAATGGTGGTGGAATGGTTCTTGACTGGGGCGTTCACATTATTGACCAAGCTTTACTTATGATTGACAGCAAAATTAAATCTATTTATGCAACTATGCAATATATCACTAATTCCGAAGTTGATGACGGATTTAGAATTGTGCTTAACTTTGAAAATGGCTTGTCATTTATGCTTGAAGTAATGACTTCTACTTTCATTAATCTTCCTCGTTGGACAATTTACGGAATTGACGGGTCTGCAACTATTGAAGGTTTCCGTTCCGAAAAATGTGATATTGTTAGAATTATTGATAAAGACAAAAATGACGCTATTCCAATTAGAACTGCTGCTGGATTTACTAAAACTATGGCTCCACGTACTGATGACACTATTAAGAGCGAAACTATGCCTTTAGTTGAAACTGACATTAAAGATTTTTACAAAAATGTTATTGCAACTATTGAGGGCAAAGAAACTCAATTAATCAAACATGATGAATTAATGCGTGTTATGAAAGTTATGGAAGCTGCATTTCAGTCAGCTGAAATTGGACAAATTGTTCCTTTTGAATAATAAAAATTTAACCTCCGTAGGATTTCCTACGGAGGTTTTGTATGTTATATCTGACTGCTAATTCCGACATAAAAAATTATCTCTACTATTAATTTTGTTTGATTTTATCGGACAAGGTTTGCCCTACCCCTACAACTGTAATATGCAAACGACCACAGGTAGCTCTTACAAATTCTAACCTCACGGGCAGAAATTTTCCCATTTCACAACATAAAAACGTGGGAATGGATCAAGGGTCACAATTAAAATTCCAATTCATCAAAATTATAACCTCGCAGAAACAAAAGTTATAGTCTTTACACTTTAAAGTGCGGGAATGGGTCAAGCGTCACGCTTGCCTCGCAGAAACAAAAATTGTAGTCTTCACACTTTAAAGTGCGGGAATGCCCGTGGGGGCTTCCCCACTAATAGCGGTTGTCGAAAATACGTCTGGACTTTCGTTCACTTCGTGGCAATTCACCAATTTCTACAGCCTTTGGAGTTATTACAATACCAATTTTCTCTTTGAACGTCTTCAATAATCTGTGTTCAACATCTTTTTTCTCGCTTAATATATCAGTTTCAAAGTAAATTGTGAGAATGTCTTTTCCGTTTAAATGGTCAATCATAACTTGATATTCACTGCTTGCACCATCAACAATTGTCAAAACTTCCTCAATTTGACTAGGGAAAATATTTACTCCTTTAACCTTAATCATATCGTCAGTTCGCCCAATTAACGTGTCAATTCTTGGGAATTTACAGCCACAAGGACAGTCACCAAGCACAAATCTTGTCAAATCGTGAGTTCTATACCTAATTAGCGGAGCTCCCTCTTTTCTGAGTGTAGTCACAACTAATTCTCCCTCTTGACCGTCGGGAACGTTTTCTCCAGTTTTAGGGTCAATTATTTCAAAGTATAAGTAATCGTTCCAGAAATGCATTCCGCTTTGCTCATCACAGCTTACAGCAATACCTGGTCCATAAAGTTCAGTCAAACCATAAATATCATAAAGTTGAACACCAAGCTCGTTTGCAATTCTCCTACGCATTTTTTCGCCCCAACGTTCCGACCCAATTACACCTTTTTTAAGATGAATTTTATCTTTAATTCCCCTCTTTGTAATTTCTTCCGCCAAAAGAAGTGCGTAGGAAGAAGTAGCACAAAGAACTGTACTTTTCATATCAATCATCATTGAAATTTGCTTGTCAGTGTTTCCGGGGCCAATTGGAATTACCATTGCACCTAATTTTTCAGCACCATTTTGGAAACCAATTCCTGCTGTCCATAAACCATATCCAGGCGTAATATGTACCCTGTCTAAATTAGTTAAACCCGCAATTTCGTAACATCTCTTGAACATATCCGCCCAATCGTCAACGTCTTTCCCTGTGTAAGGAATTATTACAGGTGTTCCCGTTGTACCCGAAGATGAGTGAATTCGAACAATTTCTTCCTCAGGAACTGCTTGCAAGCCTAAAGGATAAGCATCACGTAAGTCCCCTTTGTCGGTGAAAGGCAATTTCGCAAAATCTTCCATTGAATTTATCTCATCAATGTTAATTCCTTTGAACTTTTCTTTGTAAAAAGCTCCGTTTCCTACAGCATTTTTAATTGAAATTTTTATTAAGTCAAATGTTTCTTTATTAACGTTCATTTATACAACCTTCTTTCCAGCAGTTATTCCAAGGTCAAGTGCTTTCATATTCATTTCTACAAATTTTTCTTTAACAAGTTGATTTATTGAAGTAACTAATTGCTCTTTTGTAAGTCCTAGTTTTCCACTTTCTAAAGCTGCACCAAGTAAAGCAATGTTTAATACTTTTGCTGAACCAACTTGATTACAAATTTCTTCACCGTCAACTAAAACTAAATCTTTTACATTATTTTTAAGGAAATCTACCATTTCACTTCCGTCATAATCATCGTTCATTAATGCCGCTGTAACTGGTTGAATTCCTTTTACACATGAGATTACTGTTCCATTTTCTTTTAAATAAGGAAGGCATCTCACCGCTTCAGCAGGTTCAAATGCAATGATTATATCAGCTTGTTTAAAAGGAATTAGTGGTGAAAAAATTTTTTCCCCTGTCCTAACGTGGCTTACTACGCAACCTCCACGTTGAGCCATTCCAATAGTTTCAGCGGTTCGCACTGCAAGACCGTTATCTAGTGCAGTTCGAGCAATTAATTTTGAAGCAAGAACAGTCCCCTGTCCCCCTACTCCAGCTAAAATACAGTTCATATTAGTTCCCTCCTTCAATAGCGTCAACAGGACAAACTTTTTTACATAGAGAACAACCATAGCATAATGCACTTTCAATTTTCACTTTGTTTGTACCATTTTCAAGGACAATTGCTGGACAACCAAGTTCCTTCACACATCTTTTGCAACCAATACATTTATCATTTACAACTTCACACTTTGGAGCTGGCTTACATACTGCAATACAAGGAGATTTGAAGATAATCGCTGACATTCCCTCAACTTCAGCAGCTTTATCAAAATCTAGTGGGTCACAAGTTTGAACAGATTTTACTCCAAGAGCTAAAAGTACTTTTTCAATGGATATTTTTTCCGAAACTTCCCCCATCATCGTGTTTCCAGTTCCTGGGTGAGGTTGATGTCCTGTCATTGCAGTGGTTGCGTTATCAAGAACAACTAACACCATATTGTGTTCATTATAAACACCATTTACCACTCCAGCAATTCCTGTGTGGAAGAAAGTTGAATCTCCAACAAAACCAAAATTAACAGTATCATTTGTCCTGTTCAAACCTTGTGGAATTGTCACCCCAGCGCCCATACATAGGCAAGTATCAACCATATCCAGTGGAGCAGCATTTCCTAAAGTATAACAACCAATATCCCCTGAAAAGATAGCTTTTTTACCTTTCATTGCAGTTTTTACAGCATAAAATGAAGCTCTATGAGGGCAACCAGCACATAAAACTGGCGGTCTAATTGGCATTTTCGGAAGTTCAGTAATTTCTTCTGTAGCAACTTGTAATCCTAAGAATTTTGCAATCACAGCTTTTACAGATGCAACTGTATTTTCCCCAGCATTTTGTACATCAGCGGTTAATTTTCCTTTTATCACTGTAGAAAGATGATTTTTCCCCACTAACATTAAAAGTTCTTTTTCAATAACAGGGTCAAGTTCTTCAATTGCAATAACTTCATCAGCATCTGAAAGCATTTCCATAGCTAAGTCAGTTGGGAATGGGTGCGGAGTTCCGATTTTAAGCACATTACATTTTGCTCCCAAAAGTTCGAGGGCTTCACGGACATATTCATAGCTGTCACCGCCTGTAGCGATAACTTTTTTTCCGTCACAAACTTTAGAAAGGCTGTTAAATCTATAGCTTGAGAAAACTTTTGAAAGTTCAACATTACGCTTTTCCATCATAATTTTATTTTGGTAAGCAAGTCGAGGAAAAATTACCCATTTTGAATCTTTAACAAATCCTTCAGGTTTAGGTAACTTTTTAGGCTCTTTCAATTCAATAGCCGCACAACCGTGACAAATTCTCGTTGTAGGTCTAAATAAAACAGGAGTGTTATATTTTTCCGAATACTCAAAGGCATCAATTATCATTTCATAGCTTTCTTCAGGAGAAGATGGGTCGAAAACTGGCAATTTTGAAAACTGAGCAAAATTTCTAGTATCCTGTTCCGTTTGTGAAGAAATTGGACCAGGGTCATCAGCAACAACAATAACCATTCCACCTTTTACTCCTATGTAAGCAAGGCTCATAAGTGGGTCAGACGCTACGTTCAAGCCTACTTGTTTCATTGTAACCATAGTTCTAACACCAGAATAAGCTGCTCCACAAGCTACTTCCATAGCAGATTTTTCGTTAACCGACCATTCGACATAAATATTTCCATCATTATTTTTAGCAACAGTTTCAAGAATTTCGGTAGAAGGAGTTCCAGGGTAACCGCTTACAAATCCAACACCAGCAGCAATCGCACCAAGGGCAATCGCTTCATTTCCCATTAAAAATTTCATTAAAATATCCCATCCTTTCAATTTTTTATAAAACAAAAGCGTTTGTCCAATGCAAAAAGCAAAGGACAAACGCGAAAAACGTCTGCGGTACCACCTTAATTGGTTAAAAACCCACTTAAATCCTATAACGTAGATTAAACGTCATGAGCTAATAAGAAAACTTTTCACTCACACCCTCGGAAGTCCACTTGAATAAAGGATTACCACCGAATTTCCACCAACATCGGCTCTCTTTAGGCATTTACTTTAGACTTTATTTCTTCTTCAACAGTTTAGTATAATAATACAACCTTTTAAAGCAATTGTCAAGAGTAAATTTAAAAATTAGCTAAAAAATTAGTTTTTCTTTTGATAATTCTTACAAAAATGTGGATTTCCCACCCCATTAGTAGCGCTCATTCCACCTTGATTAGTCACCTCAATAGTAGGCAAATTACAATTATTTCCTCCATTGTGATGAATGCAATCACAAACGTCGCAGTTTACACCTTGATTATTCATAATATCTTTATCCTTTCTAAAATATAACTATTATAGATATTTGCGTAAAAATATTATGATAAAATTTTTAAGAATTATACAATTTTTTGATCATCATTAGTTTTAGATTTTTTTATAATTCTAAAATTAATTTGTCGTGATTTTTGCATACGCATAATTTTTTTCCATTTTTTAATATGCCATTTTCTGCGTTTTTTCCTCGGTTTACTTGCAATAATTGCAGTGTAAACTTCCTCCGCATTTTCAGCGAATTTTTCAGCAGAAAATTTATCAGCACTTTTAAAAGCATTATCTTGAAGCTCTCTATGATCAACTTTACTTTCTTCATAAAGTTTAATTTTAGCTAAGAAATCTTCTTTATCTTCAAAAGTCCAGCCATTTATGCCTTCTTCAACTACTTCATCTAAACAAGGGTCTTTTTTACATAGCAAAGGAAGTCCAGCTGATAAAGCTTCAATATAAGTTAAACCTTGAGTTTCACTAGTTGAAGCTGAAACAAAAATATCACCTAATCGATAATAAATTGGCATTTCCTCAGGTTTAACCATTCCAGTAAAAAACACTTTTTCGCTAAGTTCAAGTTCCTTAGTAAGCTCTTTGATTTCAGGCATATAAGGCCCATCTCCAACGATAACTAAGACATTTTCATTTCCATTATCTTCTTTTAAACAATGAAGTATTTCTTGTATATTTTTTTCTTTAGCAACTCGTCCGGCAAACAAAAGCACATTTTTGTCAAGGGGAATATTAAGTTCTTGCTTCTTATCTAAAATCCAGTCTTCAACCTCATAAACAGCTTTAAACTTCTCAATTTCAACACCAGTGGGAAGGACAATCATATCCTTTTTTACTCCGTATTCATCGAGAAGCTTCTTAACTTTTTCTGTAGGAACGATTACAGCACTGGTCTTTCTCACTGCAAGTTTAGTAAGATATGACACCACCGATTTACCAAGCCTTTTGCTAGGGAAAAAGTAGTGAGTATAATCTTCATAAACTGTATGATATGTGTGCAACAGCGGTGCATCAACTTTTGAGCAAATTCGTTTTGCAATAATATAAGTTGAAAATTCACACTGCGAATGAACAATATCAGGTTTCCATTTTTCTAAATCAGTAATGTAAGAATTAACATATGAAACTGCAATTCTTGCATTATTATATATTTTTTCCGCGTTAATTGACGCTAAATAAGTAACATCGCCCTCAACATAAGAGCGATGATTACTGGAAAGTGTCAAAATTTTCACTTCATTTCCACGTTTTTCAAGTTGTTTCTTTAAATTTACAACGGAAGTTACAACGCCATTTACAATCGGGTAATACCAATCAGTTGTAATGAGGATTTTCACCCTACCAACACCCTTTCACCGTCATGTTCAACACCTGCAAGAATACCACAATATGCAAGCAAGCAAGAACATGCCTCAATAATGTATTTACAGTCGTTTTCTACGCCATGAACGCCATTTTCATATTCTTCACGAAATCCATGTAAGATACTTTTAAAACTCATAGGAGTAAAAAACTCATGTCTTTTATACTCAAGTTCTTCAATAAATTTCACGATTAATTTCATTTCATATCTTCTGTGCTCAACCAAATCTCCGCCAAAAAAATTATTATGAGCAAGAGTAAATGAGTCAGCAAGATAATGTGTTAATTTGCCTAAAGTATATGCATTCGAAATTCCAAAATGAAAAGCATTGTCTATTTTTTCAGATAATTTTTCCATATGATGAACACAATTTTCGTAATTATGCCCTCTCATTCTTTCTTCAACAAAACATTTTCTAAAATAAGTTAAAAAGTTGATATCTGGTTGAATGTTACCGAATTTAAAAGCCATTCTACTAATTTTTCCTGTAAAAAATGTTGATTTTTCCAATAAAAAATCAGCAAATACTAAATGTGCACGAGCTTTCATTAAAAAGAATTTCCCCTTTCAAAGGTTTCATATAAAGTCAAAGTGATTAAGTAATTTAACAAATGTAACATAAATTATTTAAAAATAACCTACCCTATAATTGTAAATCATTTCACACAAAATTGCAAGAGTTTTTTAAAAAAATGTTCACAAATATATAAAGATTATTTTATGCTTTTTTAACACAATTAATAAACATTTGTTAATTGTGTATAAAATTTACAAAATGTTAACAAATTTTACTACACTTTAACAATGAAAAGCGAGAAATTATTACTCTACTTCATTATCTAAAAAGACCTTTGAGCCTGTTGCACCTCTTTGTCCTTGATACTTTCCACGATAAGGATTTAATGCGTTATCGTCAAGTTGAGCAAAAACTAGTTGCCCTACTCGCCTTCCCGCTTTTAATTCAATTGCACAGCGGTTTGCGTTGTATAATTCAAGTGTAATTTCCCCTTTAAATCCAGGGTCAACCCAACCTGCATTTTGTATAAATAGTCCCATTCGTCCAAGAGAACTTCTCCCCTCAACAAACGCCGTTAAATTGTCGGGCAAAGAAAAAAATTCCATTGTTGTAGCTAAAACGAACTGCCCTGGCAACAACAAATAAGTGTCCGTTTCAATACTTTTATATTGAATTTGATTATCAAGAGTAATTATTCCATTTGAGCTGTCTTCAACCACACTAAAAGTGTTTCCTAAACGCACATCAACACTAGCAGGCTGAACTTGACTTTCTTCAACAGGAGAAATAATTAATTCCTTACTTTCTAACATTCTAAATATAGTTTTATCCGATAAAATCATTTTAATCGTCCTTTCAAAATATATTTTTGCTAAGATAAAATTTATTATATCATAGTTTATTTTAAAAAGCTAGTAATTTAT
This sequence comes from uncultured Oscillospiraceae bacterium, assembly GCA_964370845.1. GTDB lineage: Bacteria > Bacillota > Clostridia > Oscillospirales > Ruminococcaceae > CAYJLB01. Next base: position 2,081 of record CAYJLB010000053.1, on the reverse strand, counting down.
TGTAAGAAATCTATTTACAGCTAATTTATATTTAATAAAAAAACACTTAACGATATTCCGTTAAAATTTACAGTTTAACTAACAAAAATTCGTCATTTTAAGAATTAATCTTCTTCTATAATTCGTTGACAACTAAACTATTAATATTGTATAATTAATGTGTTGTGCTAAATAAATAAAAAATATATTATAAGGAGAATTTTTATGAGCAAAATATTTGAAAACATACCACAAATTAAGTACGAGGGTTCAAAATCAACAAATCCTCTTTCTTTCAAATACTACGACGAAAATCGTGTTATTATGGGGAAAACTATGAAAGAACACCTTCCTTTCTCAATGGCTTGGTGGCATAATTTATGCGGAACTGGTGGCGATATGTTCGGTGCTGGTACTGCGGACAAGTCTTTCACTGCTTGTGAAGTTGGAACTATGGACCACGCAAAAGCTAAAGTTGATGCGGGTTTTGAATTTATGACTAAACTTGGAATTGAATATTTCTGTTTCCACGATGTAGACATTATCCCTGAAGGTGCTACTGTAGCTGAAACAAATGCTCGTCTTGACGAAATTACTGAATACATTAAGGCTAAAATGGACGAAACTGGAATTAAACTTCTTTGGGGAACTGCTAATATGTTCTCAAACCCTCGTTTTATGAGCGGTGCCGGAAGTTCTAACAGCGTTGATGTTTTCTGTGCTGCTGCTGCTCAAGTTAAAAAAGTTCTTGATATAGTTGTAAAACTTGGCGGTAAAGGCTACGTTTTCTGGGGCGGACGTGAGGGTTATGAAACTCTTTTAAACACTGACATGAAATTTGAGCAAGAAAATATTGCTAAATTGATGAGATTATCTGTCGATTATGGTAGAAAAATTGGCTTCACTGGTGACTTTTTCATCGAACCTAAACCAAAAGAGCCTATGAAACATCAATACGACTTTGATGCTGCTACTGCAATCGGATTTTTACGTCAATACGGACTTGAAAAAGACTTCAAAATGAACATTGAAGCTAACCACGCAACTCTTGCTGGACATACTTTCCAACACGATTTAAGAGTTTCCGCTATGAATGGTATGCTTGGTTCAGTTGACGCTAACCAAGGCGACATGTTACTTGGCTGGGACACTGACCAATTCCCGACTAACATTTACGAAACTACTCTTTGTATGTATGAAATTCTAAAAGCTGGAGGTTTACCAAACGGTGGACTTAATTTTGACAGTAAAACAAGACGTCCTAGCTACACTGATGAAGATATGTTCTTAGCTTATATTGCTGGTATGGACAGCTTTGCTCTTGGTTTAATTAAAGCAGTTGAAATGATTGAAGATGGAAGAATTGACGATTTTGTAAAAGAACGTTACTCAAGTTTTGACAGCGAAATCGGCAAAAAAATCCGCGAGGGTAATACTACTCTTGAGGAACTTGCAAAATATGCTGAAGATATGGGTGCTCCTGCACTTCCAGGCTCAGGCAAACAAGAATACCTAGAAGCTGTAATGAACAGTATTATGTTTTCATAATTAAATAAAAAGTTACTCCCCTAAGTAAATTTCTTACTTAGGGGAGTTTAGTTTGTCCTTTGGCTTGCTAATTTTTATTGGATAAGGCAAGCCTAGTCCCTACAGTTGCTAACTTTTACTCGGAGAATTTCGCTTAACAACTTTGGTTATTTCGGAATGCATACAATGCACTCCCTACATTTATTTACTATTAAAAAGCCGCGTGCGACCTTTTTCCTCATTCATCAATTGTAATATCGCGTCTGCCAGCGGGGGCTTCTCCGCAAAAAATTGACATAAAATCATAAACTTTCTATCGTCGCGTGCGACCTTTTTCCTCATTCATCAATTGTAATATCGCGTCTGCCAGCGGGGGCTTCTCCGCAAAAAATTGACATAAAATCATAAACTTTCTATCGTCGCGTGCGACCTTTTTCCTCATTCATCAATTGTAATATCGCGTCTGCCAGCGGGGGCTTCTCCGCAAAAAATTGACATAAAATCATAAACTTTCTATCGTCGCGTGCGACCTTTTTCCTCATTCATCAATTGTAATATCGCGTCTGCCAGCGGGG
>CAYJLB010000052.1:1891-15885 GCA_964370845.1 uncultured Oscillospiraceae bacterium | reverse complement strand
GCTTTGCCCCTCCACCCCACAAGCCTTTAAAAAGGCTTGACCTAAACTTTTAGCTTGTGTAAACGTCAAGAGCAGAGTTCTTGCACTAGAACTGTAATACACGGACAACCACAGGTCGCCCCTAAAAATTCCGACCTCGCGGGCAGAATTTTTTCCTATTTCACAACGTAAAAACGCGGGAATGGATGCAACGTCACGTTATATAAATCAATTTCAATGCAAATTTCGACCTCGCGGGCAGAAATTTTCCAATTTCACAACGTAAAAACGCGGGAATGATGCAACGTCACGTTATATAAATCAATTCCAATGCAAATTCCGACCTCGCGGGCAGAATTTTTCCTACTTCACAACGTAAAAACGCGGGAATGGATGCAACGTCACGTTGCCCAGATTTCAAATGTTTCGTTGTACTCCTCTTTCAACTTTTCAAGGTGCAAACATTTTTCGTTCATAAGTTCGTAATCGGAAAAAATTTCGGGCTGTGTCATTTCTTCCTCAATGATAGCAATGTCATTTTCTAGTTCAAATAAACGTTCCTCAAGCTTTTTCATTTCAGCTTTTTTCTTTGCTTCTAAAGAACGCATTTCCTTGGTTTTATAAACTTTTGTACTTTCATTTTTTTGTTTTTCAGCCTTTTGCAAACTGATTTCACGTTCAATTTCAATTTCCTCTAACTTCTTTCGTTCTGAGTAAAAATCATAATTTCCAGCGTATTCAGTTGCCTTGTCACTGTCAAGTTCAACAATTTTATCTGCAATTTTATTAAGCAAATATCTATCGTGAGAAACTAAAATAATTGTCCCCTCAAAACGAGAAAGTGCGTCCTCTAAAACCTCTTTCGCAATAATGTCAAGGTGGTTTGTAGGTTCGTCAAGAACTAAAATATTGCCACGCTCCATCATCATTATCGCAAAGCAAAGTTTTGCACGCTCACCACCGCTTATAACACCTGTCCGCTTAAATACGTTTTCTCCAGTGAGAAGAACGCTACCTAAAATAGTTCGAATTGATTGTTCCGAGTTGCGAGGATGTCGCCTGTGCAATTCGTCAATTACAGTGTTGTTGAAATCAAGCTGTGTGCTTTCCTGTTCAAAATAGCTAATTTTAGAGTTTGCACACCAGCGAATTGTTCCCTTTGTAAGAGGAATTTTATTTTGCAAAAGCTTGAGCAAAGTGGATTTTCCAGTACCATTTTTTCCAACAATTCCAATTTTTTCTCCACGCCTTACAGTCATATCAATTGAGGAAACTAATTTTTTTCCGCCCACTGATATTTCTAAATTTTCCACAAATAATATTTCCTTAGGAGGAGTTATATCAAATTCAAGGTTGATTTTAGGCGGTTTTTTATAGGTATGTGGCTTGTCAATTTTTTCAATTTTATCAAGTGCAACCTGTCTACTTTTCGCCATATTAGCGGTGGAAGCACGAACTTTATTTCTATCAATATAATCTTGAAGCTCGGAAATTTTGTTTTGCTGTGCCTCATATTCTTTCATTTGACGTTCAATTCGCATTTCTTTTTGAATATGATAACTTGAATAATCACCTTTATAAGAAATAAGCTCACCAAATTCAATTTCGCAAATTCTATTACAAATTTTGTCCAAAAAATATCTATCATGAGAAACGATTAGCAATGCGCCTTTATAAGAAAGCAAATGTTCCTCAAGCCACGCTAAAGTTTTAAGGTCAAGGTGGTTTGTAGGCTCGTCCAAAATAAGCAAACTCGGACTTTCAAGCAAAAGTTTAGCAAGCGCAAGCCTTGTTTTCTCTCCACCGCTTAAAGTTGAAATTATTTGGGTTTTAGGAGTGTTTCCAAAACCCATACCATTTAAAACAGTGTTAATCTTAACATCAATATTATAACCATCTCTCGCTTCAAAAAAAGTGGATAAATGTGCATATTCGCTTGCCGTTTCCTCACTTAAATCTCCATTTGCCATAGCGTTTTCAAGGGCGGAAAGTTTTTCCTTAATCAAAAGCAAGTCCGCAAAAACAGTGTGCATTTCCTCATCAATATTATTGTCGCCAACAAGCCCACTATTTTGCTTTAATATGCCAATATTTTTGTCAGTTGAAAAAGAAATGCTACCTTTTCCGTCAAAGGTCTTGTCAAATTCTTCTTCACCTGTTATAATCTTTAATAGCGTAGATTTTCCACAGCCATTTTGACCGATTAGACCAATTCTATCGTTGTCATTTATGGATAAAAATATATCTTTTAAAATCTGATTTCCGTTGTAAAATTTATTTACATTTTCGATATTTAAAATCATTAAAATAATCATTCCTTAAAAAAATTCATCTGCCATAACAATTGACAGATTTGCGTACACTTTTTTATTATATCTTAATTGAAATAAAAAATCAAGGGTAAAACAAAAAGTTTGAAGTATTATTTATATAAACCTAAGACCGACCGTAATATTTTTATTTCACAATAAAAATATTACTAAAATTAACTTTTGCAAAAATATATGTCTACTTTTACGTCATTAAAATTTTGTGTTTGGAGGCTTATTTACTATAAATATATTTTGCGAAAGTCATAGCAATAGCTTCTTTACTTAACTTTTTTCGACTTCAAACTTATTACTCGAGAGTTTCGCTTTCTGAGGAAAGCGAGGAATGGCTCTGCCCCTCCACCCCGCAAGCCTTTAAAAATGCTTGACCGAAACTTTTATCTTTATCCCTTTACATTAGTGAAATAATTATGAATTAAATGCCTTTTCTAAAACTAAAACAACCAAAAATATACAAACAAAAGGAGCGTATTAAATTGAACTGCAAAGAACTTATCAACGTAGCTGTGTCCATTGGCTTTTTAATGCTAGAAAGTGGAGCAGAAGTTTATCGTGTTGAAAATTCAATTTATAGAATTTGTAAGGCGTACGGCGCAAAAAATGTTGACGCTTATGCCATTCCAAATTTAATTGTTGTCACCGTTTCTATTGACGGTGAAGAATTCCAAACTATATCAAAAAGAATTTTCCCTAGTGAAACCGACCTTGGAAAAGTTGACAGATTAAACGATTTGTCCCGATATATCTGTGCAAACACACCAAAATATTACGAGGTTAAGGGAAAAATTCAAGAAATTGAAAATGCAAAACATTATAGTCTTTTTCTGTCTTATGTAATGCATTTTTTAGGCGCAGGAATTTTCTCTTTGTTCTTCCAAGGAAATTGGCAGGACGCTCTGGTGGCGGGTTTTATCGGTCTAATAATAAAGTTCCAACTTGATTTTTTACTAAAACTTGATACCAACACTGTTTTTATCAACATAATTTGTAGTTTTACCAGCACCTCTCTAGCAGTTTTAGCTGTAAACTTAGGTATTGGAGCACAAACTGATAAAATTATAATAGGCACAATTATGCTTTTAGTTCCGGGAATAATTCTAACAAAAGCAATGCGGGATTTTATCACAGGCGACTTAATGGCTGGTGTACAACAGCTAATTGAAGCGGTTTTAGTCGCAATAGGTATAGCAATTGGTGTAATGTTTGCCCTTTATTTATTTGGCGTGAACGAAAGTATTATTCAGGTGTAAAGGCGGGTTTAAATGACGAATTTCACATATTTTCTTGAGATACTATATTCTTTTATAGGCTCATTTTGTTTTGCTATAATTTTTAACATAAGGATTAAAAAGTCTTTTTTTGCTGGGATTGGTGGCGCTGTAAGTCAAAGTGGTTATATTATCTGCACATTATTTTTAGGAAACGAATTTGCTGCTTATTTTTTAGCAACAATCGCAACTGCTCTTTATGCTGAAATGATGGCGAGAATTTTAAAAGCTCCGGCAACAGTGTTTTTAGTTCCCTCCATAATACCTTTAGTTCCTGGCTCATTGATGTACTATTCTATGGAGTATTTAGTTACAAATCAAAGACAAGAATCACTTGATATGGTTTTGCGTGCAGTTACAATTGCTTCTTCTTTAGCTATGGGAATTCTAATTGTATCCTCTTTAATTAAAATTCAAATAAGTTTTAAAAATTTGCATAAGAAAATTAAGAAAACAGCTCCAACAAATAAAAAAAGGAGAGAGCGAATTAAAAGATTAAAGAAATTAAAAAAAGAAAAAAAAGATTATTAAAAATTTATACAAAGCAAGAAGAATTTACCTTTAATAAAAATAAATAAGGGAGATATAATACTAATGCAAACCCCAAATAATTTATTAAAAGAGTTTAGTTTGAAACAAAGTTTCAAACGTCATTTTGTGCTTTTCGCCAAATATGATAGGCGAAACTTTTTTACTCTTAAACTAATGTAAAAAAGTCGCACAAAATTAAGAAAGGAATGGATTTTAAAATGAAAACAAATTATTCATCACAAGCGAAAGAAAAATTAAACCAAATGAAAATGGAATCTGCAAATGAAGTAGGCGTTAACCTAAAACAAGGTTATAATGGCGACTTAACTTCAAAACAAGCTGGCTCAATCGGCGGACAAATGGTTAAGAAAATGATTGAACAATACGCTGAGAAATAGTCAAATATCTCTTATAATTTAAATTTATAAACTTGGATTATTAAAAAAGAAACTATGTTTTTTTACCACTAATTTTCCAAAATAAAAACAGTGATGGAACTAAATTAGCTTCATCACTGTTTTTCTGTTATAAATATATTTTTTTGAAAAATAAAAAATTTCACCTACTAAAGCACACTTCAATAGGTGAAATCTCTTGTTATAAAATTAGAATCCAGCTGAAACTGAACCATAAATGTCTTTTGGAGCTTCTTCTTCATCTTCTTCAGTAGAACAGCCACATCCGCATCCACATTCTTCGTCGTCACAGTCTTCATCGCAATCACAATCGTCTTCATAATCGAAGTCATAATCATAATCTTCTTCTTCGCAACAGCACTCTTTCTTTTTATTTAAATAATAAATAGCACCTAGTGCACCTGCAGCAACCGCTAAAATAGCAATAACAATAGCAATACCAGTTTTCATAGTAAAACACTCCTTTTTTTAAATTATTTATAGTATAACACATAATTTCTAAAATATCAATACAATTTTTGCAAATTTTTTACATATTTCCTGTTAAATGCATTATAATCGAAATGGAGGATATGACAGCGGTTTCACAACGTAAAATCCTTTCACCCATTCCGATTTTCACTCCTGCATTTTGGGTAACTTTCTCAACTTCGGAAAGTTCAAATCCACCCTCAGAGCCAATAAACAAGCCAATATTTTGCCCCTCAGCCAATCCAACTTTAGCAAAGTTTTCTCCGCCATCTTCATAACAAATCAAAGTAATATCATTTTCAGCAAAAGTTTTTTCAACAGCCTTTTCCATAGAAATAATTGGCGTAACGGTAGGAATAATTCCCCTCCCCGACTGTTTTGCAGCCTCAAGAGCAATTTTATTCCACCTTTCAACTTTTTTAAAAGCGGATTTTTCGTCAGGTCTTGAAACACATCTTTTCGACAAAAAAGGAACAATCGTAGTCGCCCCAAGTTCCACACTTTTTTGTATAATAAGGTCTAATTTATCAAGTTTAGGCACAGCTTGATACACTGTAAGATTTACATTCGGCTCAGTTTTAGTGGGAACTTTTTCAATGATTTTGCAAACAACCTCGCTGGAAACACTATCTATTTTGCATAAATAATCACTTCCCATTTTGTCGCAAATCACGATTTCTTCCCCAATTTTCATTCGCAAAACCTTAGCAATATGCTTCGCCTCATCACCGCCTATAGTAATATTTCCAAAAGTATCAATACTATTCAAATTTTCAATAAAAAAACGTGGCATTTTTTCCTCCTTAATTAATAAATCTTGTAAATGCAGCTAATTTTTTATTTAATTTCCCAACAGGAAGTCCAACAACATTAAAATAATCACCGCATATTTCTTTCACAAATAAACTGCCAAACCCTTGTATTCCGTAGCTTCCAGCTTTATCTTTATACTCATTTCTATTTAAGTAGGAATGAATTTCTTCCTCACTTAGCTCATAAAAAGTAACTTTTGTGCTTTCAGTGAAAGACAATGATTTTTTTCCGCATTTAAGGCAAACTCCTGTGATAACAAAATGCACTTTTCCCGATAGGGCGGATAACATTGCAAAGGCTTCATTTCTGTTAACGGGTTTTCCTAAAATTTTCCCATTTAATGCTACAATTGTGTCACAGCCTATGACAATTTTTTCATTTTCATCAATAGAAAAAGCTTTTTTCACAGCCAAATTTGTAGCAATTTCCTCAGGAGAAAGTTTCAAATTCTCATCTATGCTTTCGTCTACATTTGCTGGGATTATATCAAAATTTTCGGTAATAATTTTCATAAGTTCCTGTCTTCGAGGTGAAGCGGAAGCTAAAATAATTTTTTTATCTAACATAATTCTCTCCAATTTTTATTAATTCCTTTTAGCAGAGTAAACTGCCTCAATATTTTCAATAGGAACGTCAGTTTCAAAGCTTTGACTAGCCATTAAAATATAGCCACCATTCTTACTTAAAGTGGAAATTATTTTTTCGGTTTCTGCCTTTACCTGGTCGGGAGTGCCTGTAGGAAGTAGCCATTGAGTGTCAACTCCACCATGAAAAGCAATTTTCCCAGTGTATTTTTCCGCAAGTATTTCAGGTTCAAGCCCAACAACTTTTTGCACAGGTTCAAGAACATCAACCTTGCATTTAATCAATTCTGGAATAATTTCTGCCACTGCACCACAAGAATGTTGCATATAAAATGCGTTGTATTCATGTGTCAATTCCACTAATTTCTTAGTATTTTCCATGAAAAATTCTTTCCACATATCTAAACTAAAAAGTAGAGAAATCTGCGTTCCATAATCATCATGTGGACGCAAAATGTCAACTTTTCCTTGTCCAGCTTCAAAACAACGTTTGTAAAATTCTAATTCAAAGTTAACCATTCCGTCCAAAATAGCCTTTGCAACCTCAGGATCTTCCACCATAAGAATAAAAAATTGCTCCATTGGCATAAGATTTGTGACCATTTGAAAAGGTCCAGGGTGACCAATAACAATAGCCTTATCAGGGAATTTTTCGCACACTTTTGTGATATTTGAATAGTCAAACCAATCCGGATTTGGAAAAGTATATTTTGCCAAATCTTCAAGACTTTCCACTCCATCTAGAGGAAAATAAGTTGTAGTTACATAATTATCCACCTCAGTGACGTGGTGAGTTTGCATAAATCCCCACAAATTTTCAGTAACCAACTGACCTTTTTCGTCGGTAGTTCTTTCAAGTGGAGGACCGATATAAATTGGGTCTGCATATCGTATATCAATATCAAATTTTTTATAAAGTTGTTCCATATTGTCAAAATTAAAATGCTTAAGCAATTTTTTTTGCACAAGTCCAACAGCTTCAAAAGCAGCAGGAACTCTATCTGTTTTTTTATGGGATAAAGCAGCACGCACACGTTCTTTTGATGTCATAACTATTCCCCTTTTAAAATTTTTATTATTATACAACATAAGCATAAATATGTCAAGGCAACGTGACGTTGCATCCTCGCCCGCACTGGACTACTAATATGGGAAAATTTTGTTTCTGCGAGGTTACAGATTGATATGACAAATAAAATGAAAAACTAGTAAAATGAATTATTAAAGATAGTTTTCTGCTGGATTTATAGTGGTATTATGAGAAATGCTGGCAACGTGGCGTTGTATCCTTGCCCGCACTGGACTACTAATATGGGAAAATTTTGTTTCTGCGAGGTCGTATTTTGTAGGGAGGGGCTCTGTTCTTGCCGAAATAGGAAGGTTTATATAAATAAAAACAAAACGTGGGAACATTTCTGTCCCCACGTCAATTATTTATATATTTGTTCTACTTTTAATTAGCTAATAACTTCAACTGTAACTAATTCAACTGGAACGTCAGAAGCGCTTGCGCCTACTGAGTCATTTTGAACAGTGATTGAACCGTCAGCTAAACCAGCGTATAGTCTGTCGTAATCTTCTTGAGTGAATACTTCGAAAGTTGAAGTAGACATTGGAAGTTCGATACCATCATCAGCAGCACCTAGAACTTGGCTAGCTCCACCAACGAAAGTTCCGTCATAGTAAGCAGTGATTGCGTTGTAAACTGAAGTTTTTAGGCTCTTCATAGCTGAAGTGATAACAGTTGCAGATTCAGCAGATTGGTCAACGTCAACACCGATAACTTTTGTTCCAGCAGTTTCAGCAGCTTTCATAACTGAGCTACCTGCTCCACCAGCACAAGCAAAGATTACTTCAACGCCTTCGTTGTACCAAGCAGCAGCTTTAGCTTGGTTTTCAGGAGTTGCAGAGAAGTCACCTAAGTAAGTGTATTTGATTGAAATGTCGCCAGCAGCAAGACCTAAATCTTTAGCAGCAGCGTCAATACCTTGAATGTATCCATAACCGAAACGAACAACCGCAGGAACTGCGATACCGCCCATAAAGCCTAGGCTTCTGTAACCTTCAACTACAGCAGCATAACCAGCTAGGTAACCAGCTTGTTCTTCAGCGTAGAAGATCGGCATTACGTTTTCAGCAGTTTCATAAGTACCGTCTTTACCAGGAGCAACGTCGATACCAATGAAGTTTACATCAGGATATTTAGTTTGAGCATCGTATAGTGAAGCTTCGAATAAGAAACCAGGAGTAACGATTACTTTTGCACCACCAGCAACAGCTAGGTCGATTGAAGTAGTGTAAGCATCATCAGATTTTTCTGATGGTTGATAGTATTTATGAGTGATATTATTTTCTTCTGCGTATTGAGCAAGACCTTCCCAAGAACCTTGGTTGAAAGATTTGTCATCAATAGTTCCAACGTCAGTGATTAGTGCAAGTTCAAAAGTATTTTCATCTGAACCCTCTGCTTCAGTAGTAGCTTCAGTTTCTTCTCCAGCTGGAGCAGTTGTAACTTCAGCATCTCCGCCTTCGCTAGTACATCCAGCAAGTGAGAATACCATTGTTGCAGCTAATAGTGCGCTTAAAATTTTCTTTTTCATTATAATACTTTCCTTTCTAGTGAGCTGACTTTTTGCCATAATTCAAAAAACCAACCATTTTGTTTGAATAAATTTTCAAACTACCAATTATTTTCATTAATAAGTGTTTGCTACATCACCTTTAATGAGAGAAATCGCAGAGCTAGTCCCAATTCTGTCACAGCCAGCATTAATAAAGTTTTCCATATCAGCAACACTTTTTACTCCACCAGCAGCCTTAATTTTCACATTTTCGCCAATATTTTCTTTGAAAAGTAAGACGTCCTCCATAGTTGCTCCACCCGTACCAAAGCCAGTTGACGTTTTAATGTAGTCAGCTTTAGCCTCAGTAACAGCTTTACACAAAGCTATTTTTTCTTCTTTTGTGAGGTAACAAGTTTCGATGATAACTTTTAATACTTTATCTCCAACAGCTTTTTTAATAGCTGCAATTTCTTCAGTAACTTCCTTGAATTTTCCATTTTTCACGTCAGCGATATTGACAACCATATCAATTTCACCCGCACCGTCTTTAACAGCAGAAATAGCTTCCTCCACCTTAGCGGAAGTAACAGCATATCCCAAAGGAAAACCAATAACAGTACAAATATTGATTTTTTCACCATAAATTTCAGCAACGTCTTTAACGTAGCTAGGAGGAATGCAGACTGAGGCAGTTTTATACTCAATCGCATCATCACAAATGATTTTAATGTCATTTAAAGTCGCAAAGGGTTTAAGCAAAGTGTGGTCAACGTGGCTTAAAATTTCTGAATTTGTCATAATTACATCAATCCTTTCTTTTTCCCTTATTACTTAGATTTTACTCTATTTATTTAGATTTTGCAAGCATTTTTCACAAATTTTACATACGAAATTAGTAAATATGTTTAATTTGTCATATTTTTTGATTTATTCAAATGCTTTTTTATACAAATTGCAACACGTTTTTTTGTATACTTTACATAAGTAAAGTTCTTATGTTTTGTTTGTTAATTATTTGACATTCCTGATATTTGTCAAGGTTAGTACCTTCACACCGATAGATTTTTATAGCATGTGTTATTCTATGAATTTGCTTTATAGGACAAGATATGCCTTGTCCCTAAATAATTCCGCCCGCGGGGGCTTCCCCGCTAGCGGAAGGTGTATTCTGCAATTTGTCCATAACGCCCTACATCTGCTCCACTAAATTCATATCTGCTAGGAAAATAACTGTATTCTATCCCCGATTCCCCTGTATAAACTACCTCAACATTAGACTTATAAAATTCCTCATTACAACGCAAAATCAAAGGATTTCCAGGTTTTGTAGTATAGATTAATTCCCCACGCTCAGAATTATCATAATCATAATCATAAATTTTCATTTCTGTATCAAAAACATTTGTAATCAAATAATAATCTGTCCCTTTTTCAGCAAAAAGCACTTCTGCCATATAAATTTCTTCATCAGTTAGATAATATCTTAAATTTTCTTCAACCTTATTATAATCAACTTCCCCATTTTCATTGTAGTAAAATTCATCTGGATAAGCCATTATCTGAACATGGAAAGGATTTTCTCCACCCGCAGGATTCCAATGGAATTTTTCTGTTAAAATCCCATAAATTTGATAAGTTTCACCACTATCTTCACTTGCGAATAAAAACCAATAATTATAATTTCCATAAGCAATTTGCGGACCAAATTCCGATAAACTTTTGTCCTCAACCTCGTCTACTTCAAGTTTCACCATATAATGATCTTCTAAACCTAACTCATCTATTAACAAATAAGCATCTTCTGAAACCATAACCGACTCATAACCATATTCATGAGGATAATAAAAGGCTGCATCATGAATAATATAACTTGGAATAAAATATTCATTTTCTCTATTTTCATTTAATTCATCAACAGCAAAATGCTCATGTTCCACATCAGCTTTAAGTTCAGAAAATTTTGTATAATCTTCACTTGCAACTGCTCTCAAATAATCAATTGCCTTATCAATTAATCCTTCTCCATTTCCATCGTATATTGATTGATAGATTGTATCGTTATATTCATTTAACACAAAACGCCCACTTGTATAATAATTAAGAGTATCATTTTGCGTGTACATTTGCTCATAATTTGATAAAAATTCTAAAGTTTCTTCTTTTTCCTTTTGGAGTTTTTCCCTATCATCAGGAGTTGAACCGCCTATAACATAAACCTCGTCTTCTCCACCTGTCCACTTTTCATATTCTTCTAAATAAGTATGAAAATCCACTTCTTCATAATTTATAGCATAATAAATATCTTCCTCTATATAATACTCAGTGAGAGAAATTGCAGGGTAATAATTATATCCATATTCTCCATCATAACCGTGAAAAGTAAGAACTGAAACTGGTTCTGTATAAGTAGGCTGGTTAACATAAACTATATATGGAACTCCCTCAACTACGGAAATTCTAAAGCTCAACTTGTCCTTTGTGCCTTTATCCCCTTCGTGGGAATATAAAAATTCAGAAATCAAAACAGGCATTGAATCTTCCCCAAGGGTATAAACTAAAAGTGACACTTTATTCTCACTTAAGCCATTAAAACTTTCTAAAGTTTCAAAATCTTCCTCATAATTTCTTGCAACAACAAGCTCATAAATATCGTCACCGTTAAAGTCAATTAATTTTGCAAAACTAAATCCTGCAACATCATAAATCCCTTCAGTATCATCTTCACGAGGGACAATTTCTTCTTCAGCAAAAGCAATTTGATAGGACTTAACTATATCCAAATATCCACCATAATCTACTTTTGAATTATCAAATTCTTGCGCTACAGCTTCTGTCGCTGTTTCAAAAGTTTCTTCTATCTCAATTTCACTTGTTTCGGTAGTTTTTTCACTTGTTTCAGTGGTTGTAGGAGTAGTAACTCCCTCAAGCAAATCATCTATTCCTCCAGCAGTATCGCTAGTATCCTCTTGATTACAAGCTGTTAATGCCAAAAACATAGCTAAACAAAAAGGTAATAACTTTTTCTTCATTGAAATATCAATCCTTTCTATAAAAATAAATCCATATAATTTTATACGGGTAGAAATTATTAATAACTCCACCCGCATAAATTTTTCTCAATTATAAAATTTCTAATTAAAATGAACCCGCAAAAGCATCAATTCGTGAAAGTTCTATATCAATATCAAATCTTTCTCCATCATAATTATAGCTATAAGACATTCGTAGTTCACCATTTTCAAGGCTAGGTGAGAAATAGTATTCATCTTTATCCTCTAAAGTATAATCGTAAATCCACGCATCACCGTCATCTGAAATGCTCTCGAAATGTGTATCATACAAATCTATATAAGCGGAGAAAATAATGTTAGCATATTCATCAGGGCTGTCATATATTTCAAAAAATGGCATTCCTTCAGGAGTTCCTAATATATTTCCATAAACAGTATAAGTCCCCTCTCGATCCTGTGAACCGCTGTAATTTGAAATTTCAAGTGTTCCAATCCAATATGAATCACCTTGTAAAGAATTTTCAACTCCACCCGATGCTTCAACGTCAGGAACTTCACCCTCACGAGCAAAAGCAATTGTATAATCTAAATTTTCAATGTTCCCAAGTTCAAAAGTATCCTCATTTAACATTCCCTCGGAAAAATAATCACCATAAAAAACTTCTATGTATGCACCCTCAGTTTGCCAACTTCCGCTATGTTCAAAGCCACTAATTGTCAAGATTGCAGAACCGTCAGCTGATAATTCTAATTCAACTCCCCCACGAGGATAAAAAACATTAATATCTAAAGGAGTTCCAGCAAAATCAAGGGCATAACCAACCCAATTTCCTACATAATCCTCATTAAATGAAGCTGTAGGTACATTTTCAGCAGTTGTTTCAACACTGGTATTTTCAGTAGTAGATTCTATTGTAGTTTCAGTAGTTTCAACATTTGTGTTATCTGAAGTAGTTTCAATAGGCAAAGTAGCTTCAACTTTTATATCAGGTTTAACGTTGCTTCCCTCTTTTACAAAATAAAGGTCGATTCCAAGGTCGTTAAGGTCGAAAAGTGTGATAACTCCGTCATTTATTTCCCCATTAATTGTTGTACCATCATCAATGATTGTAAGTTTATCATCAACAATTTTCCACTCACCTTCTCCGTCATTTCCGTCAATTGTGAGTATGCATTTTCCGTCTTCAAGAAGTTCAACAGAAAATCCTCTTGCAAAAATGTCATCAATTTCAACTTCTGCACCTGAAACAACGGCATTTACACCTTCCCAATTTCCCACATTTGGGTCATCGGAATTACCATCTCCGAAAATTCCCGAAAGAATATTTCCTCCAGTGAAAAAATTAATGGCTAAAAATGCTCCTCCACCTAAAACTGCAAGGACAACAACCAAAACTATAACAACAACTACAATTTTACCTCCCCCACTTTTCTTTTTCGGCGGAGTAGGCGTAGTCGGTGGAATTGGTTGAATTGGCGGTGGTGTGGTTTGTGTAGGCTGTGCTACTGGCGGTGGGATTGTTGCTGTTGCGGTAGCACTTCCTTGTTGCGGTACAGGATTTGTTGCAACTGGTGGCGGTGGAACTTGTTCAACTACAGGTTCTACCACTGGTGGTGGTGGAACTTGCTCGACTACTGGCTCTACCACTGGTGGCGGTGTAACTTGCTCAACTACTGGCTCTACCACTGGTGGTGCTACATTATCCACCACAGGACTAACCAAGGGAGTGTTTTGTTCTTCTTTTGGTTGCATAACAACTGGACTAGGGTCAACAATTACTCCAGCAATAGGTTCTTTTTTTTCTTGAACAGGTGTTAAGGGAGTCCCGCACCCTTGACAAAATTTCGCTGTATCAGTATTTTTTTCTCCACAATTCGTACAAAAAGCCATAATAATTCCTCCTAAAATAATCTATGTCACAATTTTCATCAATATTTTACTAAATATATTATATAACAAATTAAGGTAATTATAAATGTGCCAATAGGCACATTTTATGTGAGCAATAGGCACATTTTATGTGAGC
>CAYJLB010000052.1:0-1791 GCA_964370845.1 uncultured Oscillospiraceae bacterium | reverse complement strand
ATAGGCACATTTTATGTGAGCTTTCGGCACATTTATGTGAGCAAAGCTCCCCAAAAAACCTTAATAAAAAAACCAGCAGAAAATTATCTCTACTACAAATTCATATAGTTTAAAATTTAAACTTTAACATTCCTTTGAGATTTTCTACTGGTTTTATATTTCCTTTTACTTATCCTTTTAGAACCACAGTAAAAGTAGTTCTTTTATCATCACTTTCTAGTGAAATACGCCCATCATGACGTTTTACAATTGAATTTGCAATAGCAAGACCTAAGCCAAAACCGCTGTTTTCACGATTTCTGGAACTGTCCGCTTTATAAAATCTATCAAAAATTCTCTCTGCAACCTCTTTAGGAATTTTCTTCCCTGTGTTGCTCACTTTTAATGTTATTTGATTTTTTTCTTGCTCCATATTAAGGAAAATTTTTCCCTGTTCGGGAGTATTTTTTATAGCATTATCAATTAAAATTCCAATTAATTGCTTTAAAGCAATCTCATCACCTTGAATATTTATATAAGGATTAATGTCAAAATCAAGATCAATTTCTTTTTCAAAAGCAAGACTTTCAAAAGGCAAAATTGCTTTGGTAACTGACCTTGATAAGTCAAAATTAGTTGTAATTTGATTTTCGCTGTCATATTTAGCAAGGTAAAGCATATCATTCAAAAGCTCGGACATTGCAGTAACTTCATCTTTAATGTAACCGCTCCATTTACTATGACCTTTTTCAATTTCTATAACTTCAATATTTGAACGAATTACTGTCAGCGGAGTTTTCAGCTCGTGAGAAGCATTAGTGATAAATTCTTTTTGTTTTTCAAGACTTACTTTAGCAGGGTGAACTACCCAATTAGACAAAATTATTGATAAAATCACAACAATAATAACTGTCAAAAATAGAATAAAAACTGAAGTTAAAATAAGCTGTCTATACAAATTCAATTCTGTCGTAATATCCATAACTGCAACTATAGAGCCACTTTCACTTTCATAAGTTTTAAAATAAAAATTTTGAAAATTCCCCTCACTATTTTGTGAAGCAATAATATTTTCAAGTATTAATTCTTTTTCTTCTTCGGTATAATTAGGCAAAAATTGAGTAAAACTACGCTCTAACTCATTATTTTCATCTAAAAAAGCAAGTAGAACATTGTTTCCTATATAATTATTATGATTTGCACCTGTAAAAATTGAACGAATAAAAGAGAAAGCATCACTATCATTAGTAGGTGGAGGAATTCTCTCCCCTCTAAAAAAATCTAAGGCATTATCCAATTTAATATCTTCTAAACCAAATTCACCAATGGTTTCCACCGCAGCTGCTGCTCTGTTTAGATTGTTTGTTATGGTTTGTTGGCTGTTGTAAAAAACAATAATATTCATTAATAAAAGTATGACAAGAAGCACTGTTGCCATTATAAAAGTTGAAGAAAGCACAAATTTTCGCTTTAACTTTTTCATTGTATTATCCATAAAAATTCCCACGGCATCCGAATGTCGCCACAAAATGTTATGAAAGTAATTTTGTGCTCGGACGCCTACCTTTTTTTATTTTTTTCAAACAAATAGTCATTCCTTTGTTTTTTTACATTATAACACAAATATTTATATAAGGCAACGGTATAAAATTTATCATTTCACAACGTTACTACCACATTTTTACATAAAAAAGGGACGGAAAAACCGTCCCAAGCATATTAGATTTATTTGGTGTTAAATTAGTTCACCCATAACAAACTCCGACCCTGAGGAAACAAATTGTCTTATTCGCATACTTTTACGACATCAAA
>CAYJLB010000051.1:0-16569 GCA_964370845.1 uncultured Oscillospiraceae bacterium | reverse complement strand
AAAGTTTATCAACACTTGTACTAATAAAAAAGGAAAAAAGGTAAAAAATACTTGTAAACCTTTTAAAATTGTAGTATAATTAAAGACAATACTGACGAGTTATAGAAATTTTAAAACTCGGTAGTATTGTTTTTCTGATTTTTACCGAAAAAAGCTATGTAAAGGATGTTTTTTAATGCGTGACGGATTTATAAAAGTAGGTTCATTTACACCAAAAATAAAAGTTGGTGATTGTGAATTTAATAGGGAAAGTATTATTAATGGCTGTAAAGAAGCTAGCGAAAAAGGAGTTAAAATTCTTGTATTTCCTGAACTTTGTGTTACAGGGTACACTTGTTCCGACTTGTTTTTGCATAACACTTTGATTGAAGGCTCTGAAATTGCTGTAAAAAAAATTGTTGAAGAAACAAAAGATTTGGATATGCTAATTTTTGTGGGAGCACCTGTTCTTTTTAAAGGAAAGCTGTATAATTGTACTATTGCCATAAAAGATGGAGAGATTTTGGGGATAATTCCTAAAACTCATCTTCCAAATTATGGTGAATTTTATGAAATGAGGCAGTTCACTCCCGCTTTTGAGGGACGTGAATTAGTTCATTACTGTAATAAACTTTGTTCTATGGGTACAAAAATCCTATTTGAAGATGAAAGTATTTCTAATTTGCGTATCGGTTGTGAAATTTGTGAGGATTTATGGGCACCTTCTCCTGTGTCAGTTAGCCACGCAATGGCTGGAGCAAACTTGATTGTAAACCTTTCAGCTAGTAATGAATTAGTTGGAAAAGATGATTACCGAAAAGAGCTTGTAAAAGGGCAGTCCGCAAGGCTTATTGCAGGATATATTTACTCAAATGCTGGGGACGGGGAGTCTACAACCGATGTAGTTTTTTCTGGGCAAAGTTTTATTTGCGAAAACGGAAGTATTTTGGCAGAAAGCGATTTATTTGAGAATGGCTTAATTACAAGTGAAATTGACATTGATAAATTAAATCAACAACGTAAAGTTGCAACAACCTTTCCACCTATAAATGATGAGGATTATGACAAAGTAAGAGTAAAATTTAATAAAGAAGAAACTGAATTAACAAGACCTTTTTCACCTTATCCTTTTGTTCCATTTGATGAGGGTGAAAAATCTTCACGTTGTAATATGATTTTAGCAATGCAAAGTGCTGGGCTTAAAAAAAGGGTTGAGCATTCTTTTGCGAAAACTATGGTTCTTGGTATTTCCGGTGGACTTGACTCCACTTTGGCACTTTTAGTTTGTGTTAATGCGATTGACAAGTTAAAACGGGATAGAAAAGAGATTGTTGCTGTGACAATGCCTTGTTTTGGAACAACTAAAAGAACTAAGCGAAACGCTGAAATACTTTGTGAGAGTTTAGGTGTTACTTTAAAGACTATTGATATTTCAAAAGCTGTGCATCAGCATTTTGAAGATATTTCCCACGATGAAAATGTTCATGATGTGGTTTATGAAAATTCTCAAGCGAGAGAGCGAACTAAAATTTTAATGGATATTGCAAACCAAACAGGCGGAATTGTAGTTGGGACAGGGGATTTGTCCGAACTTGCACTAGGTTGGGCGACTTACAACGGCGACCATATGTCAATGTATGGAGTAAATTGTGGTGTACCAAAAACTTTAATTAGGCATATTGTTAAGTTTTATGCCGATACTGCTAAGGACGAAGCTTTGAAAAATGCATTATATGATGTTCTTGATACTCCTGTTAGCCCTGAGTTATTGCCACCGAAAGATGGTGAAATTTCCCAAGTTACCGAGGATATTGTTGGACCTTATGAATTGCACGATTTTTACTTGTATTACGCAGTGCGATGGGCATTTTCTCCAAGTAAAATTTTTAGACTTGCAGTTTATGCTTTTAATGGAAAATATGGTAAAGAAACTATTTTAAAATGGCTTAAAACCTTCTATCGTAGATTTTTCCAACAGCAATTTAAACGTTCATGTCTACCTGATGGACCTAAAATTGGTGCAGTTTCATTATCTCCAAGAGGGGATTTGAGAATGCCTAGTGATGCTTGTGCTAATTTATGGCTTAAAGAGCTTGAAAATATAGAAATTTAATTTTTAATATAAATAGGAGGAATTTGAATTTATGTCACTTACTGTGAAAACTGAAAATGTTTCAGAAAATTTAGGATTTTGTATTATAAACGATAAAAAGTTTAAGACAAATTCAATGGTAATAAGACTTTTTACTGACTTAAAAGAGGAAACAACGTCAATGAACGCAATTATTCCTAATCTTTTAGTGTCAACAAATGAAAAATTAAAAACAAGAACTGCTATGTCAGTTCAATTGTCAAAACTTTATGGAGCAAATTTGACTTCTGTAAACGCTAAAATTGGTGATAAACAAACAATTGGGATTGTTGCAGATTGTATTTGCGATGATTATTCCCTTGAGGGTGAGAAAATTACTGAAGAACTTTGCGATATTTTGATAAACTGCTTATTTAATCCTTTAGTGGAAAATGGCGGTTTTGCCCTTGATGAATTTGACATCAGAAAACAAGAGTTAATCGACAATATTGACTCGGAAATAAATGAAAAAAGAACCTATGCAATTCTTCAAGCTAACAGAAAAATCTATGAAGGTGAACCTTGTTCAGTTCCTGCTTATGGAAAAAAAGAGTTTGCACTTGAACTTGACCCTGTTAAAACTTATGAGCAATATTTGAATGTCCTTAAAACTGCAAAAGTTGAGGTAACTTTGTCAGGCGGCGGAGATTTTACTGCTGTTAAAGAAAAAATTATTGCTGCTTTTGATAAAATTGAAAGAAATTGCACTGAAAATAATTTTTATACTTTCAGTCCACTTAAATCTGAAGTTGCTGAAATTGGCGATAATCTTGATGTTAACCAATGCAAAATGGTTATGGCAATGAAAACTGAGTGCACAGATTATTATGCTGTAAAATTAATGAATACAATTTTAGGTGGAACTACTTTTTCTAAATTATTTGTTAATGTTAGAGAAAAGTTAAGCCTTTGCTACTACTGTGCCGCTTCTTACAATGAATTTAAGGGAACTTTGCTTATTGATAGCGGAATTGAGGAGCAAAATATTGAACTTGCACGAAAAGAAATTCTAAACCAAGTTGATGCGATTGCAAATGGTGATTTTTCTGATGAGGATTTAGAAAATTCAGTTAGAAGTATTATTGGTGACTTTAAATCCGTTCCCGACGGAGTTCGCGATTTGTCAAGTTGGTATATGATACAAAAGCTTCGTGGCGATAATTTCTCACCAGAACAAGCAGAGGAAGAAATCAAGAAAGTTACTAGAGAACGCGTTATTGAAGCAGCGAAATCATTTGCTCTTGATACCGTTTACACTATGAAACCGATTTCAAATTCAAATGATAAGGAGAGTGAATAGTTTTGGATAAAAATATAATTTCAAATAAAAGAGTAAACGAGCAATATTATAAGATTAAACACCCATCTGGTCTTGATATTTTTGTGTGGCCAATGGAAGGTTTTTCCACTACTGAGGCTCTTTTCGGAACAAAATATGGCTCGATTAACACTATTTTTAAGACAAAAGATGAAAATGATTTTGTTCACGTTCCGGAAGGAATTGCACACTTTTTAGAGCACAAATTATTTGAAAATGAAGATTGTGATGTTTTCAGTTTGTATGCAAAAACAGGTGCAAATGGTAACGCTTACACTTCTTTTGATAAGACTTGTTATGAATTTAGTTGTAGTGAGAATTATTTGGACTCCTTAAAGATCTTGCTTGACTTCGTACAAAAACCTTATTTTACTGAGGAAACTGTTGAAAAAGAACAAGGAATTATTGCTCAGGAAATAAAAATGTATCAAGACAGCCCTGATTGGATTGTATTTTTTAACTTGCTTCGTGCTTTGTACAAAGACCACCCTGTGAGAATTGACATTGCTGGGACTGTGGAAAGTATTGCGGAAATTGATGATAAATTACTTTATAGATGTTACAATACTTTCTATAATCTTCATAATATGGTCCTTTCTGTTGCTGGAAACTGTGATGTAGACGAGATTTTGAAAATTGCTGATGAATTACTAAAACCTTGCGAAAATATTATGCTTGAAACTACTTTCCCTGAAGAAAGTGATGAGGTTTTTGAAGAATATATTACTGCCAATTTACCAGTGGGAACGCCACTTTTCCAACTTGGTTTTAAAGTAAAACCAGCCAGCGGAAAAGAGCTTGTTAAAATGGAAATTCTAGCTTCAATCTTGTTATCTTTAGTAGCTGGAAGCACTTCGCCTTTGTATAAACAAATGACTGATGAGGGAATAATTAACTCAAGTTTTTCTTCCGAAGCATTTACTGGGGACAGTTATTTTACTTGTATTTTTGGTGGAGAATCAAAAAATCCAAAGGCTGTAAAAGATAGAATTATTGAAGAAATTAAACGAGTTAAAAAAGAAGGACTTGATAAAGAGCGTTTTGATATAATTAAGAAAACTAAATACGGACAAATGGTAAAAAGTTTTAACAATGTGTCAAATTGTGCGTCAATTATGATTAATTCAGCAATGGGCGGAGTGGAAGCTTTTGAAATTGTTGAAGTCCTTGCTAACACTACTTTTGAAGAAGTTGAGCAAAGTATTGATATGCTACTTGACACAAGTAAAGTTTCTTTGTCAGTGGTAGAAAGTGCTTAAATTGTATATTTTGGCTGTGTGAGAAATTTCACAGCTATACATAAAATTATAAAAGGAGTTCAAAAGTTTGAAAAATAAATTTTCAAACCCCGTTTTGTGCTTTTCGCCAAATAAGACAGACGAAACTTTTTTACTGTAGAAATTGGGTAAAAAAGCCACACAAAACTAAGAAAGGAATGGTCATATTTATGTCGGATAATATGCTAGCAAAAGTTCTTGAAAGTCAAGACACAGTTTTTTTTCCCAATTTATTTGGTGGCGGAATTCCAGTAAATGAAGTTATGTTTAAAATTCCGGGAACAGATTTTGGGATTTATTGGTATGGTTTTTTAATTGCAATGGGGTTGTTACTTGCAGTTTTATTTGCTGAAAGTCAATATAAAAAGTTCGGTTTAAACCCTGATAAAATGTTTTCTGTAGTACTTTTTGGTGCAATTGGTGGAATAATCGGTGCAAGAGCTTATTATGTAATATTTAGCCTTGATAGATATATAATTGATGGGCAATTCTCATGGAGTGAGGCAATAGATATTCGTGATGGTGGACTTGCAATTTATGGCGGTTTTATAGGTGCATTGCTAGTTGCATCAATTGTTTCAAAGATACAAAAACAACGTCTTTCTGCTGTATTTGATGTTGTTGCAATGGGATTTTTTATCGGTCAAGGAATTGGTCGTTGGGGAAATTTTGTTAATCAAGAAGCATATGGAAGCGTAACAGATTTACCTTGGGGCATGACAAGTTTAAGCATAGTTGCTGAAATGTCAAACCTACACCCTGAACTTTCACCAAATGATATTATGGTTCACCCTTGTTTTTTATATGAATCAATCCTTTGTTTGGTAGGATTTTTAATACTTTTCATGTATAAAAAACACAGAAAATTTGACGGGGAATTATTCTTGATTTACTTAGCAATTTATGGTACAGGACGTGCTGTAATTGAAGGGTTAAGAGAGGATAGTTTATACTTTGCGGGCACTCCGTTCAGAGTGTCGCAACTTCTAGCAGTTGGGCTTGCTACTTTTGCAATTATAACTTATATTATTGTTAGAATTGTAATTGAAAAGCGTGGTTATATCTTCTTTTTTGAAACAGAAGAATCAATTAATTCAATCGCTTTATACAATAGTACTAATAAAAAAAGAAAGAAAAAGCAAATCCCAAAAAACTTAACAACTGCAATTGATACAGCTTTTGATGAAGAAATAAATGTTGAGAAAATAACTGATAATTCAAGTGAAATTCCACAAGATTTATCAGAAGCTATCGAAAATGCTTTTGTTGAACAAAAAAATGAATTTGCAGAACCTATTTCTGAACTAAATACAAATGAGGTTTTTAGTGAAGTTCCGAAAGAAGAAATTGAAGAAGTTGCAACTGAAGAAATTTTGGAAGTTGAAGATAGAAGCAATGACATTGTAATTCCATTTATTCCAAAAAATGAGGAAGTAACGCAAGTAGAAAATAACTTTGACATAATCGAAAGGGAAGATGTAAAAATGAGCCAAATTATCAACGGAAAAGAAATTTCACTTAAAGTAAAAGAAAGAATTAAGGAAGAAGTTGCGAAACTTACTGAGAAAAATATTTCAGTAGGGCTTGCGGTTGTAATTGTTGGAGATAATGCTGCTTCAAGAGTTTATGTTAATGGTAAGAAAAAAGCTTGTGAAGAATGTGGAATTAAGTCTTATGAATACGCACTTCCGCAAGAAACTTCAGAAAAAGAATTATTGGAACTTGTTGAAAAATTAAACAATGACGATAATGTTGATGGGATTTTAGTTCAATTACCACTGCCGAAACAAATTGACGAAAGAAGTGTAATTAATACAATTTTACCTGAAAAAGATGTTGATGCTTTCCACCCTGCAAATGTTGGAAAAATTATGATTGGAGATTACAATTTCTTGCCTTGTACACCAGCTGGAGTTATGGAACTTTTAGCGAGTGCTGATGTTGAAATTGCTGGTAAAGAATGTGTTGTTGTTGGAAGAAGTAATATTGTTGGTAAGCCAATGAGTATGCTTTTATTGCAACAAAATGGTACTGTTACAATTTGCCACTCTAAGACAAAAGATTTGAAAGAAACTTGTAAAAATGCTGATATTTTAATCGCAGCTGTTGGAGTTCCAAACCTAATCACTAAAGATATGGTTAAAGATGGCGCAGTAGTTATTGATGTTGGAATGAATAGACTTGATGATGGGAAACTTTGCGGAGATGTTGATTATGAAAACGTTAAAGAAGTTGCAAGTTATATCACTCCTGTTCCTGGGGGAGTAGGACCTATGACAATTGCAATGCTTATGCAAAATACACTTACTTCCGCAAAAGTAAAAAATAATATTAAGTAATTATGAAAAAAGTGTAAAAAAGCCTTTACAAATTTCATAATGTGTGCTATAATATCAATGTTATGCACGTATGTGTAGTATTTTCTATGCATATATGTGTAATATACCACGTACATGGCTTTTGGATAACGCCGAAAAAACGGAAAGTCAACCTACCTTCTGCTATGTCGCTGGTGAAAAATTATAAAGAGGTGAAAATAATGTTATTAAAAGAAGAAAAAGATGCAGTTATTGCTGCTAATGCTACTCACGAAGGTGATACTGGTTCTCCTGAGGTTCAAATCGCTATTCTTACAAAAAGAATTAACGATCTAACTGAACACTTGAAAATCCACAAAAAAGATCACCACTCAAGACGTGGACTTCTTAAAATGGTTGGTCATTGAAGAAACCTTCTAAACTACCTAACTAAGAAAGATATCGAAAGATATCGTGCTATTATTGCAAAACTTGGTATCAGAAAGTAATTATGTATATAAGGCAGTTTGGGTTTATCCCTTTCTGCCTTTTAGCATAGCTATGAGGTTTTGTGAAGCTTGATTTCAAGCAAAAAGTAGTAATATTTTTAGCACTAAATCTTGTGTTTAAGAATATTGAATATAAGATTTAATGCTAAAATTACTACTAAATTTAGAAGAAACAATTTGAATTACTTGGAAATTTTGGAAGGATTGAAAAAATTATGGAAAAAATCAAAACATTTGATAATTACAGAAAATTTGAGACAACTTATGCTGGGAGACCTTTTGTAGTAGAAACAGGAAAAACTTGTGAACTTTCAAACGGTTCTTGCTGGGTTAGATATGGCGAAACTGTTGTAATGGCTAACGTTACAGCTAGTGCAAAACCAAGAGATGGGATTGACTTTTTCCCTCTTTCAGTTGATTATGAAGAAAGACTTTACTCAGTAGGTAAAATTCCTGGGTCATTTATGAAAAGAGAAGGTAAACCATCTGAAAAGGCTGTTTTAGCATCTCGTATGGTGGATAGACCACTTCGTCCACTTTTCCCAAAAGATATGAGAAATGACGTTACAATTGTAATGACTGTTATGGCTGTTGACCCTGACAATTCACCTGAAATTGCTGGATTTATCGCTTCTTGTATTGCTGTTGCTATTTCTGACGTACCATTTGATTACACTGTTGCTGGCGTAAATGTTGGTTATGTTGACGGTGAACTAGTATTAAACCCAACTCTTGAACAAAGAGAAAAAAATGAGCTTACACTTACTATTGCAGGAACTGCTGAAAAAATCGTTATGATTGAAGCTGGAGCGAACCAAGTTCCTGACGAAAAAATGCTTGAAGCTATTAAACTTGGTCACGAAGAAATCAAGAAAATGGTTGCTTTTATTGCTGATATTCAAGCTCAAATTGGTAAGAAAAAGTTTGAATTCCAATCAATGGAACTTGACCACGACTTATTTGACGCAGTTGAAGCTTTAGTAGGCGAAGATGTTAAACTAGCTCTTGATACTGATGACAAAAACGTTAGAGAAGAAAGATTACAACCAATTAAAGATAAAGTTCATGAACAATTTGATGAAGAATATACTGCTGTTGTTGTGGACGAGTGTATCTATAAATTACAAAAGAAAATCGTAAGACGTTGGCTTTTAGATGAAGGTAAACGTGTTGACGGACGTGGAATGGACGAAATCAGACCACTTGCTGCTGAAGTTGGCTTGCTACCAAGAGTTCACGGTTCAGGTATGTTTACTCGTGGACAAACTCAAGTTCTTACAATTGCTACTTTAGGTCCTGTAAGCGATTCACAAAGAATTGACGGACTTGACGAAGAAGACAAAAAGAGATATATGCACCACTATAATTTCCCATCTTACTCAGTTGGTGAAGCTAGACCTTCAAGAGGCCCTGGCCGTCGTGAAATCGGTCACGGTGCTTTAGCTGAAAAAGCTCTTGAACCAGTAATCCCTTCAGTGGAAGAATTCCCATACGCATACAGACTTGTTTCCGAGGTTTTATCATCAAATGGTTCAACTTCACAAGGTTCAATTTGTGGTTCAACTCTTGCTCTAATGGACGCTGGTGTTCCAATTAAAGCTCCTGTTGCTGGTATTTCTTGCGGACTTATCACAGAGGGTGACAAGTGGGAAACTATGATTGATATTCAAGGACTTGAAGATTTTTACGGAGATATGGACTTTAAAGTTGGCGGTACTAAAGACGGTATTACAGCTATCCAAGTTGACATAAAAATTGACGGTTTAACAATGGAAATGATTGAAACTGCATTCAAAACTACTCGTGATGCAAGATTGTTTATTCTTGATGAAATTATGGCTAAAGCTATTGAAACTCCAAGAGAAACTGTTTCAAAATATGCTCCAAAAATGCTACAAACTAAGATTGCTCCTGATAAAATTAGAGAAGTTATCGGTCAAGGTGGTAAGGTTATTCAAAAAATCTCAGCTGATTGTGAAGTTAAGATTGACATTTCTGATGATGGAAGCGTATTTATCTCAGGTGTTGACGGAGATAAAGCTCAAAAGGCTCTTGAAATTGTAAAAACTATTGCTTTTGACCCAGAAGTTGGCGCAATTTACAAAGGTAAAGTTGTGAGAATTATGGAATTTGGCGCATTTGTTGAAATTGCTCCAGGTAAAGATGGTCTTGTTCATATTTCAAAACTTGATAAAAATAGAGTTGCAAAAGTAGAAGATGTTGTATCAGTTGATGATGAAATTATTGTAAAAGTAGTTGAAATTGACGATAGAGGAAGAATTAATCTTTCAAGAAAAGATGCACTTGCTGAACTTGAAGCAAAAAATAACGGTTAATTTTACAAAATAAATTAATTAATATTTAAAATTGTGCCCTTATCGTGTTTTTTCGGTAAGGGTGCATTTATATTATAACAAAATCTAGCTCCTCGCATATTATAAATTATTGAGGAGGGAGATTATGTTTTATATTTTTATAATTTTGTATTCAGTATTATGCCTTGGAATGGTGATTTTTGCAATAAAATCAATGAAAAATAGTGAAAAAATCAAGGTTAATTCCGAAGATTTTGAAGTTATTGAGGTTAAAAAAAATTCGTCCGATATTGAATTTTTGATAAGAAAATTTCTATGGAAATCAAGGAAAAATTCTTGTGAAAATTACTTGGTTTTGCAGGTTTTAAGTTGGGACGAAGATGTGAAAAAAATTTGCGAAATTTATTCAAAAAAATATGATTTCATAAAAATTGATACAAGCAAATTAAATACATAAATTTGGAAAGGGGAGATAGTATGAAAGAAAAACAGCTCACTCATTTAATGGGAAATGTTGACGATATAATTTATACAAATGAAATGAGCGGCTTTTGCGTTATTTCCCTTGAAACGGACGATGACCTTGTTACTGTTACTGGAAATATTGGGAATGTTGATGAGGGGGAGGCTTTGAAGCTCACAGGGGAATTCATTGATCACCCAAGATTTGGTATGCAGTTTAAGGCGGAGCTTTGTGAAAAGTCATTGCCTCAAACTGCAAGCACCATAAAAAGATACCTTGCAAGTGGCGTAATTAAAGGAATTGGACCTGTTATGGCGAAAAAAATTGTGGACAGGTTTAAAGACGAAACTTTGAATATTTTAACCGATGACCCTGAAAAACTCCTTGAAATTGACGGAATTACCTCTGCAAAATTATCAAAGATTGTTGCGGAAGTGAAAAAAACTTTTGCAGTTAAAAAGCTGATGCATTTTTTTTCAATCCATGATTTATTGCCAATTTATGGTGTTAGAATGTGGCATAGTTATGGAGAAAACGCGCTTTCATTAATTGAAGAAAACCCTTATATTTTGTGCAAATTTGGTATAGATTTGCCATTTGTGAAGGCTGAACAATTGGCGAGAAACATGGGGCTTCCACATGATGATAGTAATCGAATTGGTGCGGGAATTGCTTCAATTTTGCTGGAAAATTCTTACGAGGGGCACAGTTGTTTGCCACTTGACCGATTAAAGGAAACTGCTGTAAAATATTTGGAGATTACAAATGAGCTTTTCAACACTATTTTAGAGGAAAATATTTCCGATTTTAAACTAGTAAAATACAAAAAAATCAACAGAGATTTTATTTATTTAAGGCATTTTTACACTGCTGAAAAATATATTGCTGACAGAATTTCAGTGATGCGACGTTATGTTTATGACAACCATATTAATTTTGATGAAGTAATTAATATTGATGAAAAGCAAAACGACATTAAATATGGTGAGTTGCAAAGAAAAGCTATTAACACCGCATTGTCAAAGGGTTTGATGATATTAACTGGAGGTCCCGGTACAGGAAAAACTACCACTTTAAATGCAATAATTTCACTTTTTGAGCAACAGGGTGAGCGGGTATTAATTTGTGCTCCAACAGGAAAAGCTGCAAAAAGAATTTCCGAAATTACTGATTATGATGCAAAAACTGTACATAGATTGCTGAATTTTAAGCCAGGTGACAATGGGGAATTAATGTTCACTTACAATGAAACAAACCCTTTAGAATGCGATGTTTTAGTCATTGACGAGATGTCAATGGTAGACGTGCAACTGTTTCAAGCCTTAATTTCTGCCTTGCCACTAAATGCAAAAATGATTATGGTTGGGGACAGCGACCAACTTCCTTCAGTAGGGGCTGGAAATGTGCTCAAGGATTTAATTGAAAGCAATGTTGTTGATGTTGTAAAATTGACCGAAATATTTAGGCAAGCCCAAAAAAGTGCGATTGTTACCAATGCGCATAAAATCGTTGGTGGTGAAATGCCTGAACTTCAAAGAAAAGATAGCGATTTTTTCTTTATGCAAAGGACAAGCCACAATGCTGTAGCTGAAACAGTTGTTGAACTTGTTTCAGAGCGACTTCCTAAAGCGTATAATTATTCAATAATGAACAATATTCAAGTCCTTACACCCTCGAGAATTGGTAACTTAGGAGTAGTTGAGTTAAATAAAAAATTGCAAGAAAAAGAAAACCCTCCTGCAAAAGACAAGTTTGAATTTAAAACTTTAACATATACTTTTAGGGTAAATGACAAGGTTATGCAGACAAAAAACAACTACGAAATTGAATGGAAAAAAGACGATGAAAAAGGAACAGGGATTTTTAATGGTGATATTGGAGTAATCATTCACATTGATAAATCGGCTCTTTCTATGAAAATTGACTTTGACGGAAAAGTTTGCGTTTATAATTCAGCTTTAGCTGAACACCTTGAACTTGCTTATGCGATTACAATTCACAAAAGTCAAGGAAGTGAATTTGATGCTGTGATTTTACCTTTATTTGCTGGATTTTCCAAGCTTAGTTATAGAAATTTGCTTTATACAGCTGTTACAAGGGCAAAAAAATTGCTTATTATTGTAGGTTCGCCTAGTGAAGTTAGGTCGATGGTAAATAATAATTTGCGTACCAATCGATATACTTGCCTTAAAAATATGCTTGAAATGGAAGATGATGACAATGTTATTGAAGAATATTTATAGCTTTGTAACCGACCTGTTTTTTCCGAACAGGTGTCCAATTTGCGATAAATTTATCAAGTGGAACGAACTTATTTGTGAAGATTGTCTTGAGATTTTGTCAAATTATGAAGTGTATGAATGTAAAATTTGTAATAAAGAAATTTGCAAGTGTAAAGGTGAAGACTTGCATTATGATGGTGCAATGTCAACTCTTTACTACAAAGAGGAAGTAAAAAACGGAATTGTTGCTTTTAAAGTGAAGAATGGAATAAATTTTGCTGAATATTATAGCTTTTACATAGCAAAAAAGCTGAAAGACAGTGGAATTGCTTCTGAAATTGACGGAATAATTTGTGTTCCAATGCACAAAGAGAAAACTGTTGAGAGAAATTATAATCAGAGTGAAATTTTTGCAAAAATTGTTGCAAAAAGACTGAAAATAAGGTATTATAATAAAGTGTTAATAAAGAAGTTTAACAATGTCGCACAACATACTTTGTCCGCAGAAGATAGAAAAATTGCGGTTAAAGATTTGTTTTTAGTCAAAAATAAAAATGAAATTTTAGGGAAAAATATTTTGATTTGCGATGATGTATTAACTACTGGAAGCACTTTGAGTGAGTGTGCAAAAGTTTTAAAAGAGAATGGTGCTTCGAAAGTTTACGTTGCTACAATTGCACGAACTGAAGAATTTTAATATATAAATTTAGTATAGGAGAGAGAAGTTATGTCCGCTGTTGATATTGGAATTGACCTTGGAACTGCTAATATAATAATTTGTACTGATAAAAAAATTATGCTTGATGAGCCTACGGTTGTAGGTTATAACAGAAAAACTCGAACTGTTGTGGCTGTTGGACAAAAGGCTTATGATATGATTGGGAGAACTCCTGAATATATCCAAGTTATCCACCCGCTGAAGGACGGGGTTATTTCTGACCACGAAATGGTTGACGTTATGATTGCGGAGTTTATAAATAAAGTTACAGGAAAAATGCTTGTAAAACCTTGTATCGTTATGTGTATTCCTTCACAAATTACAGAAGTGGAAAGTAGGGCAGTTGTTGACGCTGCAAAAAAAGCTGGGGCAAGAAAAATTTATTTAATCCACGAACCCTTGGCGGGGCTTCTTGGTGCTGGGGAAGATGTTTTTGAAGCAAATGGAAAAATGGTTGTTGATATTGGTGGAGGAACTACTGATATTGCTATTGTTTCCCTTGGTGGAGTTGTGAAAACTGACTCAATTAAAATGGCTGGAAATGCACTTGATGAGGCTATAATTAAATTTGTACAAAGCAAATATAAAGTTTTTATCGGTGAAAAAATGGCTGAAAAAGTAAAAATTGACTTTTTAAATGTATATAGAATTGACAGAAGCTTGAAAATTCCTATTAAAGGTCGAGATTTGATAAAAGGATTACCGACAAAAATTGAAATTTCTCAAATGGATATTTATGAGGCATGCATTGATATAATTGAAACTATAATTGAAAAAATCCACAATGTTTTAGAGGTTACACCGCCTGAATTAGTAGGGGATATTTATACTTCGGGAGTGTTTTTAACTGGTGGCGGTGCTTTAATCGATGGTCTAGATGAGTTGTTAAAAGAAAAACTTAAAGTTAATTGCATAGTTGCTCCCGACCCGCTTAATTGTGTTGCAAAAGGAACTTCTATTGCTTTTAAGCATGTTGACAGTCTTCGCGAAGGCTTTGAACAAATTTCATTTTATAAAGGGAGGTAACTTTGAATTACATATTAATAATTTTGGGAATAATAAATTTAGAAACATTTTTTCTATATGTATTAGATAAATATTTTGCAGTTAAAGAAAAATGGCGAATTAGTGAAAAAGTGTTGATTTTACACGCTTTGTTCGGCGGTTCATTAGGTGCGCTTTTAGGAATGATTGTTGCAAGGCATAAAATTCGCAAACCGAAATTTTTCATCTTGGTGCCACTGTTTTTAATTATCCACATAGCAATCGCTGTTTATATTTCAATAGGAAATTTTCCATTTTAAAAAAATAACCTTTGTGAGATTACTTTCACAAAGGTTTAAATTTTTTATATTTAGTTGTTTTACGAGTGTTCACCGCTTATAAAAAGCATATTTGCAAAGCTTTTCCATACCTCAAAAAAATGAGTATTTAATTCATTTTCAATGGAAAACTCTAATCCGTCAATAAAAATTATTATCATATTTGTAAGGACAGATGAGTCAATATTTCTATCAAACGCGCCGATTTCTTGCCCTTTTTTTACAATATTATAAAAAGAATTGACATACATTTCGTCAAAAGCAGAGAAAGCTTCTTTAACTGATGGAATTCTCATCTTAAGTGTGTAAACTTCAACCATAAATTTTCTGTATTTTTCATCTCTCAAATATGTGTTCAGAATAGAGTTTCCAAGAGTATAAAATCCATTCTTAAAATCCTCTAGTTTATCAATTTTCTTAGGAATTTTTATCTCTTTAACATATTTTTCTCCAAAAATAATAATTGTTTCAAGAAAAAGACTTTCCTTACTTTTAAAATAATAATATAAAGTCGGCTTTGTAATTCCAACTTTTTCACAAATTTGGCTTGTAGAGGTTTTTTCATAGCCTTTTTCAGCAATTAAATCAAACATCACTTCTAATATTTTTTCTTTAGTATTATTCATTAAATCCCTCCGTACATATATATAATTATAACTACCGGTCGGTATATTGTCAAGATAAATTTGTATATTATACAATTGTGAAAATTTTCTTGTAAAGGAAAAAATACATTTGTCATTAAAATTATATATTTATATTTAACTGTTGCATATTTTTTTAGTAATTAAGCTCTAAAATTAATAAGAGAATATTAAAAAAAAAATAATTAAATGTGAATAAATAGGAAGAATTTTACTTTCAATTATGATATAATAAAAATATAAATGTGTCAAGGAGGTGCTGGTTTGAATAAGGAAGAAATGTATAACGCTTTAATAAATAATGATGAAAAATATGACGGTTCTTTTTTCTATGGAGTGAAGACTACCGGTGTTTATTGTATCCCGTCCTGTAAATCAAAAAAACCTCGTCAAGAAAATGTTGAATATTTTAGAACAAAAGCGGAAGCAGAATTAGCTGGTTACCGACCTTGTAAAAGATGTAAGAGTGATGTTTTGGATTACAAAATTATAACAAAAGAAATTCCTCGAAAAGTTAAGGATATTATTGATACAAACTATACTGATGGGGAAGAACTTAATAATTTAATAACTGAACTTGGTTTTTCTAGTAAGCGAATTGTTGAGATTTTTAAGAAAGAATATGGAATGACTATTGCGGCGTACACAAACTCGGTAAGATTGAGTAAAGCAAGAGAATTGCTTGAAAAAACTGAAGATATGGTACTTGATATTGCTTTTGCAGTGGGATTTAGTAGTTTATCCGCATTTTATAGTTCTTTTTCAAAAAATGTAGGAGTTTCTCCGTTAAAATTTAGAAAAAATATGAAGAAAAAAAATGAAGCTTAGCGCTTTATTAAGGTGTTATTATGAATTTTGCAATTTATGAATTTGAAATTGGCCTAATTAAAATTACTTATGAATGTGAAAAAGTTATTTCTATTAAAAAGGTTTTATCTAATGAGGAAATAACAGATTTTGGTGTAGAAACTGCTTTAACTGATAAAGTTTATTTCGAGCTAGGTGAATATTTTGCTGGGAAACGCAAGATATTTACATTTCCAGTTGAACTTAGAGGAACTGAATTTCAAGTTAAGGTTTGGAACGCACTATGTGAAATTCCTTATGGTGAAACTCGTAGTTATAAGGATATTGCAATTGCAATTGGGAACGAGAAGGCGAGTCGTGCTGTTGGTATGGCAAACAATAAAAACCCAATACTAATTGCTGTGCCTTGTCATAGGGTAATTGGTGCTAATAAAAAGTTGGTTGGATATGCTGGCGGACTTGATATGAAAGAGTTATTACTAAATTTAGAAAACAATAATAAGTAAAAAGAGAGTTCTTTATATGAACTCTCTTTTTTTTAGTTTGTAATATTATTTTTAGCAGTGT
>CAYJLB010000050.1:0-16758 GCA_964370845.1 uncultured Oscillospiraceae bacterium | reverse complement strand
AAACCCTAGGGTTTACCTCGATAACAGCATAATCAAATGAAGTTGGGTGAAGTGCAAATTGAACGTTACAACCGCCCTCAACTTTAAGTGCTGTAATAATATCAAGTGCTGCAGTACGAAGCATTTGATATTCTTTATCAGATAGTGTAACTGCTGGAGCAATAACGATACTATCACCAGTGTGAACTCCAACAGGGTCAAAGTTTTCCATTGAACAAACAGTAATTACGTTTGCATTTTTATCACGGATAACTTCAAATTCAATTTCTTTCCAACCGGAAATACACTTTTCAACCAAAACTTGAGTGATTGGAGAAAGTTCAAGCCCGTTTCTAGTAATGTCGATTAATTGTTCTTCATTTTGAACAATACCGCCTCCAGAGCCGCCTAAAGTAAAGGCAGGACGGATAATTAAAGGATAACCAATTCCTTCTTGATTAGCAAAATCAACAGCTGCCTCAACTGTAGTTACAACTTTTGAAGGAATACATGGTTGGTTTATAGACTGCATAGTGTCTTTAAACATTTGTCTATCTTCCGCTTTGTCGATAGTTTCAGGGTTTGCACCAAGAAGTTTTACACCTTTTTCTTCTAAAAAGCCACTTTTTGCAAGTTGCATAGAAAGAGTAAGACCAGTTTGCCCACCTAAAGTTGAAAGTACGCTATCAGGTTTTTCTTTCATAATAACTCTTTTTACAGTTTCAAGAGTTAATGGTTCAATATAAATTTTATCAGCCATAGCATTATCAGTCATTATTGTAGCTGGATTTGAGTTAATAAGTACAACTTCAAGCCCTTCTTCTTTTAAAGCACGACAGGCTTGAGTTCCCGCATAGTCAAATTCCGCAGCTTGTCCAATTACGATTGGCCCCGAGCCGATAACTAAAACTTTTTTAATATCTTTATTTAATGGCATTATTTTTTACCTCCTTGCATAAGAGCGATGAAGTCGTCGAATAAAAATCTTGTATCAAGTGGCCCCGCAGCTGCCTCAGGGTGGAATTGCACTGAGAAAACTGGTTCATTTAGATATTTTACACCTTCACAAGTGCTGTCATTTACATTGGTATAATTTGCAACCGCGTCCTCTGGCAAAGTTTCTTCCATTACAGCATAACCGTGGTTTTGGCTAGTTATGTAAATTCTTCCAGTGTCTTTGTTTAGGACAGGTTGGTTCGCTCCCCTATGTCCGTATTTCAACTTAGTAGTTTTAGCACCTTTTGCTAGAGCCAATAATTGATGTCCAAGACAAATTCCAAACATAGGTATTTTTATTTCAAAGAATTTTTTGATATTTTCAGCAATTTGGGTGTTTTCAGATGGGTCCCCAGGTCCGTTTGATAACATAATTCCATCAGGGTTGTGTTTCATAACTTCCTCAACAGAAGTGTAAGCTGGAAAATCGATAACCTCACACCCTCTAGCAACTAATTCTCTTGCGATATTAGCTTTTGCACCGAAGTTCATAAGAGCAACTTTATACTCAGCTTTTTCAGGTTTATGAACGATTATTTCGGAAGGAGTAACTGATTTTACTGCATCAACAACAGCAAATTTTTTCAAATCTTCAAAACCAAGTCCACTTTCACCAGTAACAATTTTACCATTCATAACCCCCGATTCACGAACAATTTTTGTAAGTGCACGAGTGTCAATTCCGTAAAGTCCAACAACGTTTTTTTCCTTTAAAAAAGTGTCAAGACAGCCTTCCGATCTAAAGTTCGAAGGTTGTTGACACCAATCTTTAACAATATAAGCCTTTAATTTTGGACTATCGCATTCAAAATCCGCAGGAATAACACCATAATTACCAATCAAAGGAAAAGTTTGAACAACAATTTGCCCAAAGTAACTTGGGTCAGTTAATGTTTCTAAATAACCGGTCATAGCAGTAGTGAAAACAATTTCCCCTACAACTTCCGTATTAGCACCAAAACTTTTGCCTTCAAAAATTGTGCCATTTTCCAAAATCAGGTATGCCTTATTATCCATCATTTTCTTCCCTCCACAATATACAAATCAAAACTATAAATACCTCCATAGTTTTACAACGAACAAATTCCAAAATAGCTGGAATTTCGACAAGCAAATGATAAAAAAACTCTCAAATACTCTAATATTGTATTATACAATAATCTTATTAATTTGTAAATACCTTTCTAGCTATTTTATAAAATTTAATTTATTTAACAAAAGAAATTATACTAGAATATTGAGAATTTAACTTTTTTTGCGATTTCTAAAACTTTTTATTACATCAAAAATACTAATGCCCATTCCTACAATTATACATAAGAAATAGGTAATAAATCGCCAAATAAACACTGCAGGGAAAATTAATTTTTCAGTAAAAAATAATTTAAAGAATAAATATGAACTTCCCTCTGCCGCCCCTGAACCTCCAGGTAATGGAATAAATGCAATTATCATTGTAATCAATGAATTTGCAAAAAACATATTCATTGCATCTGCCCCAGTAAGATTAAAAGAGCGATAGATACAATATGGAATTAAGTTGTAAGATAAAAGTTGAAACAAAGTGAAAAATACTGCAATTACAACAGTTTTCTTATGCTTTTTTACAGAAGAAATTGAATGAGCAAAAATATTTATTTGCTTATTTACACCAATGCAAGCCGATTTAAAATTCTTAATTATCTTGAGCTTAAAGAGCAATTTCAAAAGAAAATAGGCAGCTCTTTTAATAAACTTCTTATGAAAACAAATTAAAAGTATAAAAAAGATAAACAAGCCATTTAAAATGAGTCCGCCTGTCACATATAATGCGAAATTATCAATTTCGTTTGCAAAAAAGTAAGCAGCAGTGAAAATTGCTAAAATTGAGTAAAAAACCATTACAATCTGAAAAATTATGGACTTAATAGTAACAATTCCAGCAGCGTCCCCTTCCTCAACATCGGATTTTGCCATCATATAAACCATCATAGGTTGTCCACCGATAGCAAAGGGTGTTAACGCGCTATACAAAAGCCCAATTATCGCAGTTTTTATGGACAAAAGCCTACTATAAACTTTCACATGGGTTAGAATAAAAATATGCAAAATCATTCCGTCCATAAACCAATAAATTACAACAAATAATACTGCTACGAAAATCCAAAATTTATCCGCGTCTTTGAGTATTTCAAAAATTCCGCTAAATCCACCTGAATCCCTTAAAGTAATAGAAAAAATTAAAAATGAAAGTACTGCAGTTAATAACCCGAACCAATTTTTTTTAATAAAATTTTTCATAAGATTTATACAAATTCAATTATACATCAGCTATTTGATTGATTTGCATTTTTTCTCCTTAAATTTTTTCTTCAAATAAATTTTGCTATAGAAAAGTTCCCACTGCTTTAAAATGTTATCTTCGTTATAAATTTTACTGCAAACATACGCTTTTTCACTCCATTTAGAATGAAATTCACCATCACTAGCTAGTTTTCCAATAATCTTCGCAAAACCTTTATTGGTGGTTGCTTTGAGATAATAATTCTTCAAGATATTCACATATTCCTCATTATCACGCAATAAAATTGGAGTTTTACATGAAATTGATTCCAAAATTGTCATAGGAAAAAGTTCTCCATAAGACGGCAAAAACATTAAATCCGCCATATTATATAAATCGTTCATTTCCTCCCTTGGAATAATTCCCAAGAACTTCACGTTTTTCGGTGGGTTTTCCATTATCTTTTGAATTTCATCATATCCGTCGGACATTCTTCCAAAAGAAAATCCTCCAGCCCAAATAAATTGCACATCAGGTTGCATTTTTGCAACTTCAACAAACTCAGCAACACCTTTTCTACGTTGCAATTGCCCCACACCTAAAACTACAAATTTGTTTTGAGGAACTTTATACTTTTTACGAGTATTAGCTTTTTTTGATAACTTTTGCTCATAAAAATCAGCTTTAGCAACAAAATTTGGAATACATAAAACTTTAGGTTTTTTTATGTCATATTCAGCAATTTTCTTTATAAAAGTAGGGTTTACAGTAACTAAATAATCCATACTATTGTAAAATTTAAGCATATACCAATAAAAAATACTTCTCATCCACTTTGGCATATTTAAACTTTCATCAACAGTATCAGGGAGAAAGTGAACATATCCAACTGCAATACTCTTGTCCTTAAGCAGCATTCTCTCAATAAAATAATCAGGGTTAATAGTATGATAATGATGAATATCACAAACTTTTAAGGCATTTTCGTAAACTTTAAAACCTTTAAGTCCTCTTTTCATAAGCCCAACTTGCTCAGCATATGCAGAGCCTACACCTTGTCCTTTAACTTTTTCGGCTGTAGACCTCATATTAATTGACGGCATTTCAATCTCCTCGCTTTCTTAATTTACTCCAAAAATTTATATTATGCGTGAAATGTTTATTATCACTATTTTTGTCGTAAGTATTATTTATATTTTACCATTTTTTATGAATTATCGCAACTAAAATTCAGTCCAAAATTCTTCAACTTTTTCTTATTTAATATGATATTTTGACAAATAACTACAAAATAATACGGTCGCAATACTCACATTTGTACCCTTTATCTAATTTTATAAAAGATTTTGGGTGGTAATTTTCAATATTTGTTATACAATTGGAGTTTGTACACTTTACATTTTCAAAAATTTCACCTGAAAGTAAATCTTTAAACCTGTCATTATGTTCAAGCAAAGTTAAAATTAAAGCCATTCTCACGAAAACACCGTATTTCGCTTGTCTAAAATAAACAGCACGCTCGTCCTCGTCCACAGCTAAATCTATTTCATCAACTCGTGGAAGTGGGTGCATAACAATCATATCTTTTTTAGCAAATTGCATTTTTTCCCTGTCGAGAATATAAACATTTTTTTCGCGAATATATTCTTCTTCGGAAGCAAATCTTTCCTTTTGAATTCTTGTCATATATAAAACGTCAAGGTTAGAAATTGCACTTTGCAAATCTTCACACTCAGAAATTTCACAATTTACTTTTTTCAAGCTTTCTTTTAAATAACCAGGCAAACTTAATTGTTTAGTTGAAATTAAAACAAATTTGTTCCCTTTGTACAAAGAAAGTGCTTTTACAAGGGAATGGACTGTCCTACCGTTCAACAAATCACCACATAGTCCAATTGTAAGGTTTTCAAGAGTTCCTTTTTCTTTAAGTAGTGTCAATAAATCAGTTAAAGTTTGAGTAGGGTGCAAATGCCCACCGTCACCAGCATTAATTACAGGGCAATCTGCTGTAAGTGCAGAAGCCTTTACAGCACCCTCGTTATAATGCCTCATAACAATTATATCCGCATAATTGCTTACTATTTTGGTAGTATCCTTGAGATTTTCACCTTTTGAAACTGAAGAAACAGCAGGATTATCAAAACCGATAATACTCCCACCAAGTTTTATCATAGCAGATTGAAAGGACATTTGTGTTCTTGTTGATGGCTCGTAAAAAAGAGTTCCCATAATTTTCCCCGAACAGCGATGAGTAAAATACTTTGGATTTTCATAAATCTCACAAGCAAGTTTTAACAACTTATCCCACCATTCTACAGGATAATCGTTTAAATCAATGAAATTTGCAAATTCGTTTGCCATAATTGTCATCATTCCTTTCTAGACGTTTTGTGTGTCTTTTTTCACCATATTTTTCTAGTGAAAAAAGTTTCGTTCTTAAGGGACGAAAAACACAATAACGCAAACAATTAATATTGTTATTTTTCTTTTGTCAATTTTACAATATTGTTATCAGTTGCCAAAGTGTCCGCATTATACAAAATCAAAACTCTATCATAATCTTCAATATTCATAAGTTCATCTGCATAAGTGTTTATATATCGTAGGTCAAGCATATCAATTTGGGAGTAATGCTCACCCAAAAACTGAACATAACAATGTGCATAGGAGTCCTTGATTAACAACAATTTCTCCCCGTCTTCGATAGATGATTTAATTGTAACTAGTGGAGAGTTTGAACCTGTAAATGCACCATATTTGTCCTTTTCATCAAGAAAATCTCTAAAATAAATTGTATCATTTACAACTGGAGTTTGTCCACCAATTACTTCAAGAGAAGTAACTTTTGTCCCGTTTGCATTGTGATAAAAATCAATTGTATCAGGTTCAACTCCATCATATAACACCTTTGAATAAGTCGTTCCATAAAAATCATTGCTAACGTGTTCAATGTTAAAATCCGACAAAGCTAACGGAGTTTGCCCCATTTCATCAATAGTGGCAGCATAAGCGTAATAAGCACCTAAGCTTGTCCAGTGGTGGTCAGTATTGTAGTAAATATACTCATTCCTTGCCGCCAACAACGGTGTAAAGCTATCTAACTTTACAACATTTTCATTAGTTAAACCACTATAAAAATCATCAATAAACTCTTTTTGAGATAAAATTGGTGCATTTTTATCAAGTTCTTCACGATAAATTTCAATTGCAGTTGGAACAATCATAACATAAGTTGGAACTTCATTGTTTCTCGCAAAAGCATTAATGGCATTTATACTTTCATCAACAGTTTCATAGTCAGGGTCAGTAAAGTCAGCTAAAAGCATATCTTCAGTGAAATAAACTCCACTAATTTCTTGTCGCCCGATAGTTAAATCAATATCCGTTTTAAAAGAAATCCAGTCCGTTCTAAAAGCAAAATGGTCGGATACAAAGGTATCAATATCGTTCATATATTCCTTATTTTTTACGTCTTCTATATCAAAAGTTGGAAAGGTAGCAAGGTTTTTATTTTCTTGTTCAGAAAAATATTCCTTAGGCGTAATAACTGTAATAATTGGAAGTCCTACTAAAAATCCAAAGAACAAAATTATTGTCAAAATTTTTACTTTAATATTCATCTTTTACCTCTCCTTTCACTAAAATCTGAAATATAAAAATGGGTTGTAAGTTGCGTTTACTAAATAAGCTGTGGATAAAAGCATTACAACAAGCTGAATTACTGGCATAACATAAGCTGTCGCAGTGAATTTGTTCATAAGCTTAATATATAAGTTATTTAGTAGTG
The DNA here is from genome assembly GCA_964370845.1 of uncultured Oscillospiraceae bacterium. Classification (GTDB taxonomy): domain Bacteria; phylum Bacillota; class Clostridia; order Oscillospirales; family Ruminococcaceae; genus CAYJLB01. The sequence goes on along the minus strand of CAYJLB010000050.1, from coordinate 9,733 downwards.
GAGTTGCCAAAAATGCACCTAAAAGAAGTAGCATAATATTTGTTGAAAATAGGTAAATTCCAAGATCATCAGCTACAATTCCCGTAGCACCAAACATTGCTTTAAAGTAATTAAGTGCAGGAGTTAACCCGTCAATGTCAAAGAATACCCAACCGAAAACTACTAAAACAAAAGTATATAAAGTTGAAACAACAGCTGGCAATTTCTCAAGTATTTTCCCAAGGAAAAGCCTTTCCATAATGATTAGCACTCCAAAATAACTGCCCCAAAGTATAAAGTTCCAGCTCGCACCATGCCAAATTCCTGTCAATAACCAAACTACTGCAAGGTTAAAAATTGTACGACTTAAGCCTTTTCGATTTCCCCCCATAGGAATGTAAACATAAGAGCGAAACCACGAGCCTAAAGTCATGTGCCACCTACGCCAAAATTCGCTTATACTTTTTGAAATATAAGGATAATTGAAGTTTTGTGGGAAGTTGAAACCTAGCATTTTACCAAGTCCAACTGCCATATCCGAGTAACCGGAAAAGTCATAATAAATCTGAAAAGTAAAGGCTAAAATTCCTATCCAAGCTGTTAAAACTGAAATTTCTCCATAATCCATAGCCTTAACTTGGGACCATAAAAGTCCGATGTTATTTGCTAAAAGCACTTTTTTACCAAGTCCTTTAACAAAAGTTCCTATACCTTGAGCAATTTTGTCGGAATTAACTACACGGTAATCAATTTCATTAGCAACGTGCTCATAACGAACGATTGGTCCTGCAACAATTTGAGGGAACAATGTAACGTAGGACAAGAAGCTGAAAATATTTTTTTGCACCTTGATATTTCCAAGAAAAAGGTCGATTGTGTAGGACATACTTTGGAAAGTATAAAAAGAAATCCCTATAGGAAGCGGTAATTCTGGGTCAAAAATTGCAAGTCCAAATAAATCATTAATATTCGTTATGATAAATGAGCTGTACTTGAAAATTCCAAGTAAAGATAAATTCATTACTACTGAAACAAGCAAAAATATCAGTTTTAAACGTCTTTTATCTACAAATTTATGGATTAATCGCCCCGCAAAGTAATCTATTGCCGCGGAAATAAGCATTACAAAAATGTAAAATGGTTCTCCCCAAGCATAGAAAACTATCCCTGAGATTAAAATTATGAAGTTTTTTCCTTTCATTGGCACAAAAAAGTAAGTAAGCAATACTATTGGCAAAAAGAAAAAAATAAAGGTTAAGCTAGAAAATACCAAAATATCAATCCTTTCAGTTTTTACAAATCATCATAGTTTTTCAACTATTTTTTTATATTCATTTAAGTCTATTACCGTGTTAATTATTTCAAGAGTTGCCTTTGTGGAAAGCAATTCGGGAAGTTCCAAAGTCTTTAACAAAGCCTGCCTTTTAGCGGAACTATTATCCTGTCCGATAAATCCGTCTAGATAAAAATCCATTTTTGTGATAAGCTCTTTTTTTTCTTCACTTTCATAAGTGATAATCCCAGCCTTTTCAAAAGATTTAATTAAAATGTCTTTTTTTATCCCCTCTACGCCAAGTTTTCCCTCTTTTGAAGCTTCAACTTTTCGCTTTTCTTTCCCAAAAATGTCGGGAATATAAACATTTACAATTTTCCCCTCTTTCACAAAGCCCTTGATATAATTGCGAATTTTAAAGCCAGCACTATCACTGTCCGTTAAAATAGCAATTCCTTTAGTTTTCGCATAGTGACAGATTAGATTTCGTTTGTCTTCATCTTTAAATACCTTAAATCCGTCAGTTTGTATTATAACAGCTTCCACAATTGAAGAAAGTTTAATTTTATCGTATTTCCCCTCAACAATTAAAGCCATATCTATCTTTATCAATTATCTCACCCATTTTATTTAATCAGCATTTTTCCAATTGCAGTTTCAAGCAAAATTTTATTATCAGTTCGCAAAGATTTGAGCGCAATATCAGTGTCAGAAAGAATTTTCATACACCGCCTAAGCCTTGAAACAGAGATTTTTCCGCAGTCATTATAAGCATTTCTAATAGCAAATTCTCTACCCTTATAACCAAAATCAGCAATGGTTTTATTCTGTGGAATTCCTTGATTTAAGGCAACTCTCGCCCTGTATAAGTCAGTGAATGCCATAGACAAAGCGGATAAAATTCCAACACATTCAGCTTGACAATCATACAATTCATATAGCAAAGTAAATGAAGTTTTTGCGTCAAATCGAGTTAAAGCCTTTGCTAAAGTAAACGCACTCGTGTCAAGGGATTTTGTCACAAGGTCGTCAATTACATCAATTGTAATTTCTCCTCCCTCTAAATAATCACACAATTTTTTAATTTCGCTATTAATCATTAAAGTGTTGCATAAACAACGGTTTGCTAAATATTCCGCTGCTTTTTTTGAGATAGAACAATCATTTTTTTCCACCTTTGTGGTAATATATTTTGAGAGTTCTAAGGCATTTTTATAATTAAATTCACAAACTGCACCTACTTTTGCTACATTATCAGCGAACTTTTTGTTTTTAGCTGTCAATGTTTTTTTTGCAGTATAAACATCAATTCCTGTCACATAAAAAATTACAACTGTAGTTTCAGGTAAGTTTGTAACTGTACTAATCAAAAACTCCAAATCTTTCGCAGATAAGCTTTCACAGTTAAAGTCGTTTATAACAACAGTAATTCTTTCAGCAAACATAGGAAGCATTTCGCAAACGTCAGCAAACTCCCCTAAATCCAATTTTTTTCCATCGAAATAGTGATAATTTAAAGAATTATCCTCTTTATTAGTAAGTTTCGACGTTAATTTTTTAGTAAAACTTTGAACAGAAGCAACGTCTTTCCCATATAAAAAGTATACAGGAAATATTTCACCTCCGCGAAGGGTTTTTGCAAGGTCATTATCATTAAAAGCAGGCACTTTTACATTCTCCTAACTTTATATTCATCATTTTCATCTATAGTAATAATTACTCCAAAATCATAATTTCCACTTTGTTGAAGCAAGGAATAACCTTCACTTGAAACCAAAATTTTCTCATTATTTTCTTCTCCAAAATACAAACTATTCTCCATCGGAACAAAACTATTACTATTAATAATACCATTTTTCTCGTCACAAATCAAGTTAAACTTACCTTTTGATATTTCCAAATGTTCTTCCCCTATTCTCATAGTAAGCTCTCCAATGACAATTTCTTCATTTTCAGCTAAAACTCGTATATTTTCATTAGTATTTACATAAACATCATTTAAAAACGTTATATTTTCAAAATTTCTGCTAAATTCATTCAAATATGTTGAGATTGTAAATTGTTCCTCTTTAGTAAGTACAAGAAGTGAAATATCTTCATTTGTCATTCTCTCAATATATTTTGAAGTAATTTCAGCAATGTCGCCTTTCCCCTCAAAGTCAATTACAACGATATTTACACCCATTTCAATGATAATTCCACTAGAATATCGCTCCCCTAAAATAGTAATAACTAAATCGTCTTGCTTTTGATGGAAAGTTATAAATCCGCTTGAAACTACAATTAAAATGCTTAAAGTAAAAGAAATCAGCAAAGGTTTATATTTCCTAAAAATTATAAAAAGAACTGTCCCAAAAATTAGAGCGAAAATTACTGCAATAGGAATTACAGGGTCGCCAATTGGAATAGTTGCAAATTTAAAGCTTGCAATAATTTCTCCAAGAAACAGCCCTAGTTTCAAAAATAATCCAGCAAAAAGCAACAAAACGGGAGTAATAAAGGGAATTCCACCAATTAAACCAACAATAAATCCAAAGTTCAAACCTAAAACACAAAGTGGAGTTACTATTAAATTTGCTATAGGTGCAATTATAGAAAATCTGTCAAAATATAGCATTACTCCTGGGAAAGTTACTACACAAATTGTAACCGCAGTTATAATTGGATAGATTATTTTTTTAAATTTTCCCTCAGGATAAATTTCTTTACACATTTTTGGTGCAACATAAGCTATTCCAAAAACTCCAAGGAAAGAAAGTAAAAAGGAAGCATCACGAACCACATAAGGGTTTCCAATTGTCATAATTATTCCAGCAATTCCTATGGAGGAAAGTATGTCACGTTGCCTGTTTACAAGGGTTGCAAGCATTAAAAGAGTAAACATTATCCCCGCTCTAATTGTTGACATTGAGCCACCTGAAAAAAGAATAAAAGCTAAAACAAATATTTCAATTATAACAAAACGTGTGATTTTGCCTAGCCTAAAAGTCTTTAGTACAAATAGTAAAACTCCGCACAAAATCATTAAATGAGTACCAGAAACTGCTAAAATATGACCAATTCCGATATTTTGTAACATTAATTCAGTTTCTGCTGCCAAAAGTTCATCATTTCCAGTAACCATGGAAGTTAAAAGTTGTCCTTCTTCTCCAGGAAGATATGACATTATCACGTCGCTTAAATAATCACGATAGCCTCCAAGAAAATCAACTAAAGAAAAAGCTGGATTTTCTTCAACTTCAAAGTTAATTAACTTATCAACTTGCAGGTAAATTCCTTTTGACTTCAAATAATCTTCGGTAGCAAATTCAAAAGTATTGTCAACAGTTTCCAAAGTAGCAGTCATTGTAACTTTATCATTAAAATCAATAGTTGTGTCAAAGATAAAAGCTGACAACTTCCCTTCTATGTCATCATTAATAATTCCATCAAGGTGAACAACGGCAAAATCAGAAGAAACTTTGTTATAATAAGTAATTTCCCCCTCAAAAGTCACTTCTGTATCAGCAAGTTCGAGGATTTTGTTATAGTTGAATGTTGTATATAATACGTTGTAAGAAAGGGCAATTATAAAGGATAAACATACAGCAACAATCCTTTTTCTCTCTTTTTTGAAGAAAATAATTGACAAAATTCCAAGGAGAAAAATTATAAAAATTGCCCCCAAATTAATTTGAACAGCAAAAAAAGACCCAAAAAACAGCCCTAACAAATATGGTATACCAATATAAGCCATTTTTCGAGTCATTTTAATCACTCCAATTTAAAATCTAATTATTATTTGAAGAAAAGTGGAAGTTCTTGTAAGAAGATAATGTCATCTCTTTCAACTGCATCGCCCTCAGCCAAAACTGCTGCTTTACCAACAATTGTGCCTGTACACTCTTTAAGTAAAGTTTCAATTGCAGCAAGGGATTCTCCTGTTGAAATAACGTCATCAACGATTAATATTCTCTTTCCGTTTAAGTATTCAAGCTCATTTTTATCAAGGTATAGAGTTTGTTTTCTCGCTGTAGTAATTGATTTTACTTCAACTTCAACTGGGTCAAGCATATAAGCCTTAATAGATTTTCTTGCAACGATATATTTAGTTCCAAGTTGTCTTGCCATTTCGTAAGCAAGAGGAATTCCTTTTGATTCAGCAGTTACAACTACGTCACATTCAGGACAAACTTTAATTAATTCAGTAGCTGTAGCAACTGTAAGTTCTACGTCAGAGAACATTACAAACCCAGCAATGTCAAATTTTTCATTCAAAGGACAAATTTTTAGTTCACGAGTTAAACCCGCAACTTCAAGTGTATAAGTTTTTTCCATAATATAAAATTCCTTTCCTACGTGCGGGGCAACCCCGCTGTTACGCCCGCGCTTTCATTTGTAAAATGGGAAAATTTACTACCGCGAGGTTATTGTATGGTTCAAATTTATTTTGTTCGCGGAGCAACTCCGCTGTTATGCCCGCGCTTACATTCGTAAAATGGGATAATTTGCAACCGCGAAATCATTATTTTGTTTGCATTTATTTTTTATAACTGTTACCTTGTTTAGCCCCGCATTAACAAAAGTAAAAAATTACAACTTTGTCAAGTGCGGGCATGGATGCAACGGCACGTTGCTATATTAATTTACTACCGAAGTTTTCGCCAGCTAAAAGATGAAAATGAATATGGAATACTGTTTGCCCAGCATTTTCACCACAGTTATTTATTATCCTAAATCCTTCATCTAACCCTTTTTCCTTAGCAATTTTTCCAATTGCTTCAAAAATTTTTGCTATAGCAACTGAATTTTCAGCAGTTACTTCTGCAGCTGATGAAATGTGCACTTTTGGAACTGCCAAATAATGAATTGGTGCTACTGGAGAAATATCTTCGAAAACAAAGACATTTTCGTCCTCATAAATTTTCTTTGAGGGAATTTCCCCCTTAATTATTTTGCAAAAAATACAATCCATATCAATTCTCATTCCTTTCTTGCGGAGCAACTCCGCTCTTTCGCCCGCGTTTTTTATTCGTTTAATAGGGTAATTTGCTACCGCGAGGTCATTATTTTGTTTGCGCAGTAACCTCGCTGTTATGCCCGCGTTATTTATTCGTAAAATTGGGTAATTTTGTTTCCGCGAGGTCATATTTTTGTAAATTTTTATTTTTTATCTACAATGCATCGTACAGCCTCGCAGAAGCAAAAGTGAAAAGATACTACTCTGTCAAGTGCGGGCATGGATGCAACGGCACGTTGCTTGTTATTCGCCGATAAATTCTTTTACAATGTCAATTACTTGAGCTAAAGCCTCGTCAACTTTGAACTTGTCGCCAATTCCAGCCATAGCAGAATCAGGACGTCCTCCGCCCTTACCACCTGTTAAAGCAGAAACTTTTTGCGCGATTTTCCCAGCATGAGCACCTTTAGCAATAGCTTCTTTACCACAAGTTACAGAGAACACACCTTGGTCGCCATCAATACCTGCAATAATAGCGATAAAGTTTGGCAATTTATCCTTAGAATTGTCGCTCATAGCTCTTAATGTTTCAGTTTTCATTGAAGTAAACATAGCTGAAACTATTTTAATTCCGTTTACATCAACTGCACTGTCAAGAATATTATTAAATCTTCTTTTAGCAATATCTTTGTGAACGTTTGCAAGTTCATCTTTAAGTGACTTAATTTCATTCACTGCACTATTACACTTTTGTGGTAGTTCAGCAAGGTTAGCAGTCTTAAATACAGCAGCACTCTCAGCGATTAAATTGTTTTTCTCATTAATTAAATTAAGAACTCCAGCACCTGTAACAGCTTCAATTCTTCTTACTCCAGCCGCAACAGAACTTTCAGAAATTATTTTAAATAAACCAATTTTGGCAGTGTTGTCAAGGTGAGTACCACCACAAAACTCAACTGAAGTATCTCCCATAGTAACAACTCTTACAAAATCGCCATATTTTTCGCCAAATAATGCAGTTGCGCCACGTTTTTTAGCATCTTCAATAGCCATTTCTTCCATTGAAATTTCTTCAGCTTTTAAAATACTGTGGTTAACGAAATTTTCAATTTTTGCAATCTCGTCCTCTGTCAAAGCTGAAAAATGTGAGAAGTCAAATCTACATCTTTTTGGGTCAACATAAGAACCAGCTTGTTGAACGTGTTCGCCAAGCACCTCTTTAAGTGCAGATTGCAACAAGTGTGCGCAGGAGTGATTTCGCATTGTAGAAAGCCTAATATCTTTCTTAACAGCAGCTTTTACATTATCACCAAGCTTTAATTCACCAGAATTAATATAACCAAGGTGCATAAATTGTCCACCTGGCAATTTTTTAGTGTCATTTACAATAAAAGCACTTTCCCCAAGAGAAATTCTACCTTTATCCCCTACTTGTCCACCGCTTTCAGCATAAAAAGGAGTTTTGTCAAGGATAATCATACCCTCATCTCCCTCAGCTATACAATCAGAAGCTTCACCAAATTTCACAATATACAAAATTTTTGCATCTTCTTCAAAACTCGAATAACCAGTAAATTCAGTTTTTGCACAATCAAATGATTTCAAGCTTTCGTCGTCCCAAGAAGAATTTGTTTTTGAAGCACGGTCGTTTCTTGCAGTTTCTTTTTGAATTTGTAAACATTCATTAAACTTTTCAACGTCAACTTCAATTCCCTTTTCCCCAGCAATTTCAATTGTCAAGTCAAGTGGGAAACCAAAAGTATCGTTAAGTCTAAAAGCTTCTTCCCCGGATAAAACTTCGTCGCTTCCTTTTTTAAGAACATCAGCGATAAGTCCGTTTAAAAGTTCCATGCCCTTATCAATAGTTTTAGCGAAATTTTCTTCCTCTGTTAAAATTATCTTTTTAATATATTCAGCTTTTTCAACTAATTCAGGATAAGCAGATTTATTTTCAGTGATAACAGTATCACAAACCTCATATAAAAATGGTTTATCAACGCCAAGTAATCTACCGTGACGAGCAGCACGTCTTAAAAGTCTTCTCAAAACATAACCACGTCCAACGTTTGAAGGCATTACACCGTCCCCTACCATAAATACAGTACTTCTAATATGGTCAGTAATTACTCTCAAAGAAACGTCAGTTTTTTCATTTTCTTTATAGGTTACATTTGCAATTTTACAAATATGCGTCATAATATTTTGCACAGTATCAACTTCAAATAAGTTGTCAACACCTTGCATTGCACAAGCAAGTCTTTCAAGACCCATTCCTGTGTCAATATTTTTATTAGCCATTTCTGCATAGTTGCCATTTCCATCGCTATCAAATTGTGAGAATACTAAGTTCCAAATTTCGATAACTCTGTCAATATCACTAGCTTGCTCAAAATCTTCATAAGGACCATATTTTTCTCCACGGTCAAAGTGAATTTCTGAACAAGGACCACAAGGACCCGAACCATGTTCCCAGAAATTGTCTTTTTTACCACATTTAATAATTCTATCTCGCGGAACTCCGATTACATCTGCCCAAATATCACCAGCTTGATCATCTTCCTCATAAATAGTGATAAATAATCTATCAGCAGGAATTTCAAGAGTTACAGTCAAAAATTCCCAAGCATATTTAATAGCTTCCACCTTAAAATAATCACCAAAAGAAAAGTTTCCAAGCATTTCAAAGTAAGTTCCGTGTCGAGCAGTTTTTCCTACTCTTTCAATATCAGGCGTTCTAATACATTTTTGACAAGTAGTCATTCTCACATTTGGAGGAGTTTCAGTTCCCAAAAAGAACTTTTTCAAAGGCGCCATACCTGAATTTATCAGTAGCAAGCTATTATCTCCTTGCGGTACAAGCGGAAAACTAGCTTGCCTTAAATGTCCCTTACTCTCAAAATAAGATAGGTACATTTCTCTTAATTCATTAAGACCTGTCCATTTCATAAAATCAATCCTTTCCTACTTTAAAGAAATCTTCAAAGTACAGTTTCAAAAAATTGAAACCAATATACATTATTATATACAGTTATAGACAAAAAAATATGCCCCTCCCCAAAAAATGGGACGAAGCATCGTGGTACCACCCAAATTGCAATGAAAATACATTCTCATTTTTCTCATCGCCACTTTAGATCTCTTTAACGCAGAGTTACGGCACAGTTTTCACCAGCTGTTCAAAAGGTAGCAATTTTATATCTTGAAACAAGGCTCACACCAACCGCCCACTCTCTGAAATTTCAATTTATAATATAAAAAATCCTTTGTCTACACATTTACTCACGTTTATTATACCATATAAATGTCTTTTGTCAAGTCATTTCTTTACAAAAGCATATTATTATAGCAATATTAACTATATTTTTATTCATTTTTTAACAATTATTAACATTTAGTTAATTTTTAAAATTAATGTAAAAAAACTATTGACATATAGCAATTACAGTGCTATAATAAATAAGCACTAGAGAATAAATCACAAAAATTAATACCGCGGGGTGGAGCAGTTCGGTAGCTCGTCGGGCTCATAACCCGAAGGTCGT
>CAYJLB010000049.1:0-16773 GCA_964370845.1 uncultured Oscillospiraceae bacterium | reverse complement strand
AATTGTGACTATAAAAAAACTAAAAAGTCATGCTTTTTTGCGATGCTCTAATAGCTTTTCAAAAATGCAAAATGCATTTGAGTTGTCAGGATTTTTAGAATTTGTTGTAGAGATAGAATTTATCAAATCTAGAATAACAGAATTAAAGTTTTCAATTAGTAGAAAGTAATAATCATCACATTTATCACAGTTAAGTAATTGCTCATTTGAGAGTTCAGAATCAGCTATAACTTCACATATACAAAAATACCAGTTATCATTACTTATAGAAAAATACATGCCATTTGATATTTTAAGTGTTTCCTCGATAAAATACTTTGAACTATTTCTTGGAATAGGATATTCGCCAAAATAATCAGGCAAATCAATATATCCAATTTTATTTAACTCTAACATCTTGGCTTGAGCAGTAAGTATATCTTCATCATTTGAAATATTGCCTTGATTTAAAGCAAAATTGAGTAGCTCATATTCAACTAAGTTCATTAAAGGTCCTTCAGGATAAAACAGTATATCGTTAATCTTTTGTGCAAGTATAAGAGCTTTTTGGCTAATAATTGTGCCATTATAACTAGCAGGAACAACATACCCCATTCCTAAATCACTAGTATACAAACCTATCTGTGGTTGAAGAATGTTCATGTGTTTAATATTAACCCAAAGGTTAGTTTGAAAATCAATTGTTTTAAAAGTCATAGTGCTACCTCCATTATTTTTGTTTTGTTAATTTATTATTATAAAGTATAGTTGTCAAAAATAATGTTGAAATTTGTCGAAAATAATAAATAAAAAAATAAATTTCAGATAAACAATACTTATGAGTACAATAATGCCGGACAAATCTTTTGTGGTTATGAAATTAACAACACTATGGAAAAAATGTTATGTTTCATATCTAACCCTACCAATTTTAGAAATTACAACTATCCACCCATGTAAAAAACGGAATGTTTAACGACATTCCGTTTTTGTTTTATCATTTTCTTGAGAGTAATCACATATTTAACCATTTAAGTATTAACTAATCGTTTAGATTGATATAAAATATTTCTATGCAGTTTTGTTTTGTTTTTTTCTCCGAGAAATGATTTTCTGGTGTGCTGTCTTCTTTTAAATTAATGCATGTTTTTTCTGCTTTAATTTGTATTTCTTTAAGCTGTTCAATTACATTTGTAACGCTGTTAAAAAGTTCGAGATATGCTTTTTTATAATTCATAATTATTAACCAATTCCTTTACATTTTTTGTTGTTTAAATATGTGATTTATTTCCCTCTATTAATTTAAAACGATTGAGATTGATTTTTGTGACCATTTTCATATGAAAAATATTTCAATTTTACATAATGCATAATTTTTAGTTTTAAATTATCTGTATTGTGTAAGAAATGACGAAAAATTGCACAAAGTAAATGTTCAAATGTAATTGTAAAATTAACAAAATATTAACAATTTGTGTATATACTTTTTAATGGTTTAATGATATAATATAATAAAACGACATTGGGACGTAATTGATACAATTTTAGTCATTGTCCCCTATTAGGAAATTTTATGTTATATCATTTTGTATATGTTTGCACAGTGATTTTTCTTAGAATTATTGTAATTTATCCTTACCTTGAAAAATCATGGTGAGGATTTTTGTTTTTTTAGCGATAATATTTCATTTTAAAAGAGAGTGGGGTTGCATATGAAAGGGATAACTATAGTTTTACCGTCACTTAATCCTGACGAAAAATTTACGGCACTTATGGAAAGTTTAGTTGCGGAATTTGATGATATTGTTGTAGTGAACGATGGAAGCGACAGCACCCATTTAATTCCCTTTGAAAAAGCAAGTAAATATCCTAATTGCCTTGTTTTAACTCATGAAGTTAACAAGGGTAAAGGTCGTGCCCTTAAAACCGCTTTTGAATTTGTGGCAGATAATAGACCTAACAGCAAGGGCGTTGTTACAATAGATGGCGACGGACAGCATTTAGTGAAAGATATAAAAGCTTGTGCAGAAATGTTAATTGCAAAAGAAAATTCAGTAATTCTTGGAGTAAGAGATTTTAATGAGCCTGAGGTGCCCCTTCGCAGTAAATTCGGGAATAAATTCACAGTTTCTACTTTTAGACTACTTTGCGGAATGAAAATTTCTGACACACAAACGGGACTTCGTGGAATTCCAAAAGATTATTTAACTGAAATGTGTGAGGTTGAGGGTGAACGTTTTGAGTATGAAACAAACATGCTTTTATTTATAAATAAGGAAAAAATTCCATATAAGGAAGTGAAAATTAGCACTGTTTATCTCGAAGAAAATCAGTCCTCTCATTTTAATCCTATAAAAGACTCACTCAAAATTTACGGAGCAATTATACGCTTTTCATTAAGCTCGATTGCCTCAAGTTTGGTTGATATAGGAGTGTTTTCACTGCTCAATCTTTTGTTAGTTCCATTTACTACCCAATCTACAAGAATTTTAATTTCCACAGTAATTGCAAGGTTTATATCCGCTTCATTCAATTATTCTGTTAATAAAAAAGCTGTGTTTAAAAGCGACTCGCCACCAAAAAGGGCGATAGTTCGTTATGGTGCACTTTGTTTACTACAAATGCTCGTGTCTTATGGTTTTGTATATATTTTCTCTATAATTTTCGCTTCAAATCCATTTGCCGAAAGTTTAATTAAAATTATAGTAGATACATCTTTATTCTTTTTTAGTTATCAAGTGCAAAAAAGATGGGTGTTTGACTAAAATATATGAAAGAGAGATATTTATATGAGTGGCGATTTTGTTGAAGTGCAAATAGTGGAAATTCCCGTGATTGACGCAGACGATAATAACGAGGAAGTTTTTTTGCCAGTTGAAAAACAAGAAGTTACAAAAATTAAGAAAGCAAAAAAAGTAAAGAAGCCTTTCGTTCAAAGAATTTGGGTACGTATTTTAACGTCATTTATAACACTTATTGCTTTGGTTATAGGTGCTTTATATGGTGCAATGGCTGTAATTAGTTGGGGACCTTCGCCTACTGCAAGAGATTTGCTTATTAACACTCTTATGGAAACAAGTGCGGCTAAATTTGTGGCAAATTTTTATTTCAGCGATGAGGAAATTGCTCAAATGCGAAAGGTTGAAACTGTTGTACAAGAGGAAATAAAAACTGACCCTGATTTAATACAAATTTCTGAAGATGTTCAAACTTTAGTAGTTGAGGACATTGTTAAAAATAGTTTTAAAGGGAAAATGATGATAATTTCTGATCCGTCAAGGGTTTTTGTAGGTCCTTCAAATAGAGCCTATTCAAGTGAAATTCCTGGCAAACAAGTCGTTGAAATCATTGAAAATTATGGCGGTGTTGGGGGAACTAATGCTGGTGGATTTTCCGATCCCTCAGGACTTGGAAATGGTGGACTTCCGGAGGGGATAGTAATAAGTCAAGGTGAACTTTTATGGGGAAACCTTAATACTTTTTATGAAGTTATTGGAATTGACAAGGAAAATAAATTGATTTTTGGAACTATGACAGCGCAAGATGCTTTGGATAAAAATATACGAGATGCTGTAAGTTTTGGCCCTGTATTAATATCTAATGGAGAGGTTATGGAAGTCGCAAACAGTGGACTTAACCCAAGAACTGCCATAGGACAACGGGCGGACGGAGCTATTTTACTTTTAGTTTGTGACGGAAGACAGCCTAACAGCATTGGGGCGAGTTTAAGTGATATTGTTGAAGTTATGATTGAATATGAAGCTGTAAATGCAGCTAATTTAGACGGTGGTTCTTCAACAGTTATGTATCAAGAGGGTGAGTTAATCAACGTTTGTGCATCGCTATACGGACCTCGTGATATGCCCACAGCGATTGTGGTAGGCCCCGAAGTTTCGGGAGGTGAAAGTTCTGATGAGTAAATGGGAATTTGAAAAAAAACGCAAATTCAAAAATAAATTTTGGGTTGTATATTTAATTTTTTTATTGGCTGCTTTGGGTGCAATTGCGTATGGTTTGAATTATTTATGGGGAATGATGGAGGAATATGAGGTTTCCACCACAAAATATGCTCTTGCAGATGTTTCGGACTTGTTTCAAGCGGAAAATTTCACCGAACTGACAGCAACAATGGATTTAAATAAAATTAGTTTTGAGGGAAATGAACAAGTAATTTCAGTGTATGAAAATCAATTGTTAAATGGTGATATTACATATACAAGATTGGTTAAAGCAAGTGGAGAGAATATACAAGATTACTCGGTAAAAGCGGGAAACACCCAAGTTGGTGAGCTTACAATTGAGTTCGATGACAGCGGTATGTTTGGAAAGTGGAATATTACAAACACAAAACTGCTAATTCCAATTTGGGGCGATGTTGTAGTGCGAATGCCTGCAAATTCTACTTTGTTTATAAATGGGAAAGAGGTAGGCGAAGAATATATCACTAAATCTGAAATAAAATACGAGGAACTTCAGTTAGTTCCAGAAGGCTATGAAGTGACTACTCAAGTTGAATATACAGTTTCGGGATTTTATGTTGAGCCAAAAGTGAGTGCTGTTGACTTTTATGGAAACCAAATTGAAGTATCTTTGGAAGAAGAACCAAGTTGGAAGCTTGAAACACAGGCAAATCCAGAAATTACAACTCTTTATGCTACAATTTCCCCACCTTCACCACAAGGAGATGTAGCTGAACTTTTCGAAATGGCTGTAAGTGATGCAAAAAATTATTCTCACTTCCTGACTAATTATGTAAGTTTTTCCGCAATAGGGGAAAGAATGCTTAAAGAAAGTGAAATATACGAATACATTCGAACTGTGGTAAATAAATGGTATTCAAGTTATATTAGTGTAGAATTTACTGATGAAAAAGCAAGCAATTATACCCAGTTTACACATGATGTTTTTACCGTTGATTTGGACTATATGTACACCGTTTACAGGTCATATGACAGGGAACACCCTTTTGAAACTAAGATTAAATTAGTTTATGCAATGGAAGATGGTGTATGGAAAATTGCTGATATTAGAATAAGATAAAAATAAGGTGAGCTTTTTGAAAGTTCACCTTATTTACCAATATTTAATGGCAAAAAAATTTTGCGGAGGTATGATGAAAAAAATTAAAACTGTATTTTCGGTTTTTGCATTTCAAATAATAGCTTTAATAGCTGTGTTTTTATTGCAGATTGATGTGTGTGCAACTGAAATTACCCTAAGCGATTTTGAAATTGTAAATGAAGCGGGAAGCAACCTCAGCCAGTTAAAGGATGAGAGCACTTTCACAGGAGTATGGCTTGAAGCTGAGAAAAGTATCACTGTTACAGTTGGAAAAAATACTAAGGGAATTTATTTTGTGTGGGAAGATTATCCCGAAAATGGATATATAATAAGTAGTGAAAATAATAATGATATTGAGCAAAAAAGTGGATATTTGCAAGAATACATATCATTTCAAAATGACGTAAGCGACGAAATAACAATAACTGCTAATTCAAGTGGAAAAGTTTTAGAAATTCTCCCTGTTGGAGATGGTGAGTTGCCTGCACGAGTTCATAATTGGCAACCGCCAGTAGAGAAAGCGGATATACTTTTGTTGCCCACGCATGCGGACGATGAGCATTTGTTTTTTGGTCCAATTATGCCAATTTATGCCAACAAAGGTAATGTTGCAATTCAAGTTGCTTATATGGTAAATCACGATAGAGAGCCTTATCGAAATCAAGAAATGTTGAACGGATTGTGGACAGCTGGAATAAGAAATTATCCAATAATTCCCGAATTTTCTGATGTGCTTACTTTAAGTTTAGACCATGCAAAAACTATTTATCCCCCAGAAGAAATTATTGATTATCAAGTGGAGTTAATTGAGAGATTTGAGCCACAAGTTATAGTTGCCCATGATTTTGCCGGGGAGTATGGACATGGTGCCCATATATTAAATACTGAATGTTTGACACAATCCATAAACATTGCAAAGGTTCGACCTAAAAAAGTGTATGTTCATCTTTACAAAGGAAATGAAATCACCTTGGAGATTGACATCCCCCTTGAAAAATTCGGAGGTGCAACTGCATTTGATGTGGTAGTTTCAGCCTTTGACCACCACAAATCTCAGCATCAATATTATGAAGTTGAGCATGGTGGGATTTATGATATGAAAAAATATGGACTTTATTTTTCAACTGTTGGATTGGACAGTGCAAATGATATGTTAGAAAACATTCAGCCTTACTCGGAGATTGATAAGGTTAAGAAAATTGTAGTTTCAATAGCTAATATAATTGAAACTACAATAAATTTAATTTTTTTACTTGACAAATAAAAATAGTTATGTTATAGTGATAGAAATTAAAAAAGATTTGGAGTTGGAAAGATGACTAATATTTCTTGCTAGTATTTTGGTATAAATAAAATTAGTGGTTAAATTTAACCTTTATTTTGTTGTGCCTTTTTGCAAGAAATATATCTTTACAACTCTTTTAATATTAAGCATTGTTTTGCCTTTTTATAAGGTTTAATTTTGTGTATTTGTAATGGTTGTAAGAATTTTTTCTTGCAACCATTAATATTTTAGGAGGGCAAAAACAATGTCTTTAATAAACGTAACAAATTTAACTTTCGCCTATGACGGGAGTTATGACAATATTTTTGAAAATGTGTCTTTTCAAATTGATTCCGACTGGAAATTAGGATTTACAGGTCGAAATGGTCGAGGAAAAACTACATTTTTGAATTTGCTTTTAGGTAAATATGAATTCAGGGGGAACATTTCTGCCTCTGTGAACTTTGAGTATTTTCCTTTTGAAGTTGAAAACAAAGAAGAATATACAATTGACGTAATAGAAAAAATTTATCCCGATTATCAATATTGGGAAGTAAAAAAGGAGTTATCATTGCTTCAAGTTGACGAGGAAGTCTTATATCGACCTTTTGAAACTTTGTCAAATGGTGAGCAAACAAAGGTAATGCTTGCAGCTTTATTTTTAAAGGAAAACAGCTTTTTGCTAATCGACGAGCCGACAAACCATTTAGATATGGCGGCACGTTTAGTGGTTGCAAATTATTTAAATTCAAAGAGCGGATTTATATTAGTTTCTCACGATAGGACTTTTTTAGATAACACAGTTGACCACATTTTATCAATAAATCGCTCTAATATCGAGGTGATAAAAGGCAATTTTTCCACTTGGTTTTTAAATAAAGAGCGACAAGATAATTTTGAATTGGCAGAAAATGAAAAGTTGAAACGGGAAGTAAAACGACTTGAAAAATCGGCTTTACAAAAAGCGAACTGGGGATTAGAAGGGGAAGCGGCTACAAAGTTAGCAACCTTTAGAACAGCACGAGCTGCAAAGCGTTCTAAAGCAATAGAAAAGCGAAATGAAGCAAAAGTTGAAGAAAAATCTAAACTGTTGAAAAACCTTGAAAGCAATGCTGACCTTAAAATTTCACAGCTTAAATATCACTCAAAAAGGCTTTTATCTCTAGAGGGCATTTCTATTTCTTACGGGCAAAAAATAGCTTGTGAAAATGTAGATTTAACCATTGAGCAAGGTGATAGAATAGCACTAACTGGAAAAAATGGTTCGGGAAAATCCAGTTTAATCAAACTAATTTTAGGGGATAATTTGGATTATTCTGGGAATTTTCAAAAAGGGAGTGGACTTATTATCTCCTACGTTTCTCAAGATACTTCAAATTTGAAGGGCAATTTAACTGAATTTGCACAAATTAACAACATAGACGAAAGTTTGTTCAAGGCGATTTTACGAAAATTAGACTTTCAAAGAGTGCAATTTGAAAAGGATATAAAAGACTTTAGCGGTGGGCAAAAGAAAAAAGTACTAATAGCAAAAAGCCTGTGTGAAAAGGCTCATTTACACATCTGGGACGAGCCGTTGAATTTCATTGACGTAATTTCTCGTATGCAAATTGAAAATCTTATCTTGGAATTTAATCCTACAATTTTGTTTGTTGAACATGACAGTGCTTTTAGTAAAAATATTGCAACAAAAGAAATTATATTGTAATAAAATAAAAAAAGAGTGGTGCAAAACCACTCTTTTAGCTAGTTATTCAATAAATCATACAAATCTAAAGCCTCAAAAATAACATCGTAATTATCAATTCCGCCCATTTGTACTAGAATATATTCTTTTCCGTCTTTTACAGCAAAACTTGCTAGGCAATGTCTTGCTTGGTCAGTAAAACCTGTTTTCCCGCCGTGAATTGTCACATTGTCTGTTTCTGTTCCATACATCTTAGAAAACATACTACTGTGTAATACAATTCCGTTTGGAGATTGTGCAGTTTCTTCCGTTGTGTATTGGACAGTAGATAAAACTTCACGACAAAGATTATCTTCCATTGCGTACTTTAATATTACAGCCATATCTTCGGCAGTTGTGTAGTGATTTGCGTCGTGTAAACCGCTTGCGTTAACAAAATTTGTGTTTTTAAGCCCTAGCTCATCTGCTTTTTCATTCATTAATTTTGCAAATTCAGCTTCAGTTCCAGCAATATACGTTGCTAAAGCAGTAGTAGCGTCAGCTCCAGAAGGGAGAATACAACCAAAAAGCAAATCCCTCATAGAAACACTTTCATTCGTTTGGAAGCCCGCTAATGAGGCGCTTGCAGCATAAAGAGGCTCAAGCATATCATGTGTAATTGTAATTCTATCGTCAAGATTATCAATATTCTCAACAGCAACAATTAAAGTCATAACTTTAGTTAAAGATGCAGGGTATACAACTTCTTGATGATAATCAGCATATAAAATTTCCGCTGTTTCACCATCTATAAGAAGAATATTTTTTGTATCAAAATCGGGTAAATAATAAGAAGTTCGTTCTGTTTCAAAAGGATACCACGCTCCATTTGCGATAATAGGTTCTTCTTCAACAGGGGCAGTAGTTCCCTCAATTAATAAATCACCAGCAAAAGTTTCAATATAAGATATTTGGTTATAGTCGGAATCTTCCACCGCAACACCAATTAATTCCCCGTCTTGTATCAATAACATTATAAAAATGAATAATACTACTATTAAAACGAAAATCATATGTATTGAATTGATTTTACTTTTTTTATTATAAGTTGTTTTTCTCATTTTTATGATATTCCTTTCAAGATGTATATATAATAACGTTTATCGTTTCCTTTTGTACTAAATATTATATAACTTTTTTCGGTTTAGGTCAACCTTTTTTCAGTATTTTCCTCAAATTTGTTGCGAATTTTGGAATAATCTGTAATTTTATTGTTAAATATAATTATTCCTTTGATTTTTCTAATATAATAGTGTATAATATTAATCATAAAATTACATTAGAAAGGATTGAAATATTATGAATTTTAAAGAATTTGATATTGCAACAGCCGATTTTAACCCTTTTTCAAAAACAAACAAAGAATGGTTTTTGATTACAGCAGGAGATGAAAGCGGTTATAACACAATGACTGCTTCATGGGGATTTTTTGGAACAATGTGGGGCAAAAGTGTTGCACATGTGGTTATTCGTCCACAAAGACATACTTTAGACTTTGTAGAAAAAGCTAATAAATTTACAATTAGTATATTTGATGAAAAATATCGCTCAGCCTTACAATTTTGCGGAACTAAATCGGGGAGAGATTTTGATAAGGCGAAAGAAACTGGCTTAACTCCATTGTTTTTAGATGGAACAACTGCTTTCGCTGAAGCACACACAATTTTAGTTTGTGAAAAATTGTTTAAACAGCCAATGGTTGCGGAAAGTTTTATTGATAAGACTATAATTCCACAATTCTATCCACAAAACGACTTGCATATTTCTTATATCGGCGGAATAGAAAAAGCCTACACAGTAAAATAAAAATGGGAGTTTGGGAACATAATTTTAGTTTCCAAACTCTTTTTTACTTACACAACAGCTGTAATAAAATCATTTATATAAATACTATCTTTTTCAACTTTTGAATTAACAGCAATTACATTTACACCTTTTTCCTTAGCATTTCGAAGTGCAGTAGCAAATTCAGGGTGAGTTTTTTCATTTGGATAAAAAGTATGACAATTTTCCATTTGAACAACAAAAATTACATAAGCTAAATACCCGTCACTTAAACAAGCGGACAACTCATTTAAATGCTTTATCCCTCGTTCAGTAGGTGCATCAGGGAAAAAAGCTACGTTTTCTTCTTCTAAAGTGACACCTTTCACTTCGATAAAAGCTTTCTTTCCGTCAAATTCCAGATAAATGTCGAAGCGTGAGCTTTTATATGTACATTCAGCTTTTGTATATGTTAAATTAGGGAACAATCCCGATTTTTCAAGCCACTCGCCCACCATTTTATTTGGAACTTGGCTATCCATATTAATTAGCTGGTCACCTTTGTAGACAGAAATTAAATCGAACTTTGTTTTTCTGTTAGGGTTATCACTTTCCTCCAAAAAAACAGTTGCACCTTCTGTTAAAAGTTCCTTACATCGTCCAGTATTTTTCACATGGACAGTGTGAATTTCACCGCCAATTTCTACTTTGGCGATAAATCTATTTGGTCTTGATAAAAATTTACCTTGAACAATATTTTTATATTGCATACTCGTAGCCTTCCTTTTTCTGACAAATAAAATAAATCTTATCTTGCATTTTGTACAGTTGCAAGATAAGATTTTTTAGTATAATTGTGAATGGTCAGTGCGACCCCGCACATTCTGTAATAAATACATTGCAATTGAAAAACAGCAGGCGGAAATTTTTCCTATTTCACAAAAGAATAACGTGAATGGTCAGTGCGACCCCGCACATTCTGTAATAAATACATTGCAATTGAAAAACAGCAGGCGGAAATTTTTCCTATTTCACAAAAGAATAACGTGAATGGTCAGTGCGACCCCGCACATTTGTGTACAAGTGGAATTATGTTACAACCAACAATGTTACCAATTGCAAAAACAATAATATAAACTACAGCGTTTAAATCCCAAATGTTTGCAAATGAGAAGTAAAATAAATTTGCAACAACATGCTCAAAACCAGAAATAATAAATACCATTATTGCTAAAATAAGTAGCAAATGTCTACCTATTTCAGATTTATTATTAGCAAACCCTGTTACTGCAATATACATCATAAAACCGCAACCAATCGCCATAATAAAAGCACTTAAAAACGAATAAGAAAGCTTTCCAGTTGCAATATCTACTACATGGTCCTCAAGTTTAATAAGCTTTGTAAATCTAAATAAATATCCAATTAGCAAGCACCCGATTGTGTTTCCGAGGAAAGCAATTCCACCAAGTTTTATTGCTCCTTTTTTTCCAGAAAGAAAATAGCAAGCTTTTCCTGTGAATAAATGCCAACCGAAATGATAAATTGTCAAAAGTCCCAGTGAAAACAAAAACGCCCCCACAACAGAATTTTCAGACGAAAGATACACAATCCCAGCAAATGAAATTGAAACACCCGCCATTACACTTTTAAGAAAATCACTCATACTTTAGACAACCTTTCCTTTAATACGATACTTAAGTAAAATATATTGTTAAATTATTTTCAAACTTTTTATATTTTAACATATTTAAAGTATTTTTTCAATAGAAATTCTTCGGAAATTCTTCTAAAATCGATATTTGTTGAAATTATACAAAAATAGTATTGTTGGTTGATAAAAATGAATTCTTTTTATTTAAATTTACTTTTTAATTTTTCTAACGCGCGTTTTTCTATTCTTGAAACATATGAACGTGAAATATTTAATTTTTTTGCAATTTCTCGTTGTGTAAAGGAACGCTTTCCATATAATCCGTAGCGAAGTTTAATTATCTCAGCCTCTCTTTTTGTCAAGACTACATTTAAAAATTCATACAGTTGTTTTGATTTTATTATTGTGTCAACTTTTTCAAAAGTTTTGTCATTATCGGGGATAATGTCCATTAAAGTAAGGGAATTCCCGTCTTTATCAGTGTCAAGAACTTCCTCAAAATGAAGCTCTCCTGTGTGCTTTTTCATATTCCGAAACAGCATTAGTATTTCGTTTTCTATAATCACCTTGTGGCTGCGGAGTGCCTCCGCTGGCATTTTGCGAAGATAGTTCTGTAAAATGAGCAAGTTTGTCGCCCGCATTTATATTTTCGCTGTAAATTTGTTCTGATATATTTTCAATCGGCGGTAATTCCACATCATCTTCCATCGAGCCAAAGAGATAAATATGGGCATTTTCACCGTCCCAAATTATCTTTTTGACAAAAGTGCGAAGTGCCATTCTTTTTTGTTCAACGCTCATATCGTCAAAAGTGCTTGCGAAATTTGAAAGCAAGTCTTTTAAGAGGTCAAACTCGCTGTCGGTCATAACATTTTGTGTTGTCATTTTTTCAAATTCAGCCAAATTTTGCTCAATATTTTTAAGTTCATCACTGTCATCGTTTAACTTTTTCATGAGGTGAGGTTCGGCAGGTGTTCCGATGGAATTTGTTACTGTGATAGTCAATTTTTCTATATCTTTTTGCTTTTCAACCTTTAATTTTGCCAATCTTTCAAGCTGTGCTGAAATGCTTTCGCTATCAGTTTTTATTTCACTTCTAACCCTTTCAAGTTCAGCTAAAAACATTGATGGCTCGGTCGAGAGCTTTTTGATTTCTTGACAAACAAGCTTATCTAAATTATTTCCGTTTGGGTTTTTCATTTTGCACTTTTGCATTTTGCTTTTTTCTTTCATTGTACAAAGATATGAATAGATAAATTCACCGTAAGAATTTACTCTGCTAGACATTTTCGGACGCATATAATCTCCACAAGTGCAGTACAAAATGCCTGAAAGTAATGCAATATTTGAACGTGGTTTGCGATAATTCTTATCTTTATTGTTAGCAAGACGTGTTTGAACCTTTGAAAAATCATTGCCAGAAATAATTCCCTCGTGTTTTCCAACAGCAATTATCCAATCGGACATATCACGAGTTTCGTGTGCTTTACCACGTTTTTGAATGGTTTTGTTGTAAGCCATAATACCTGATATGCCATCAAAAGTTTCAAATCCTCCGAAAATTTCAACATTATTTTTTGTCAAAAATTCAAAACCAGCCTTGTCAGCACACATATAGACAGGATTTTCCAATATGTTTTTTATAGTGAAACGGGAAAAATCTCTACCATTTTTGGTTTTATAATTATTTTGAATTAAGAAAGTTTCAGTTGCGCAAAGGGAGTTTGTTTCAAGGTATTTTGCGAAAATTAACTTTACTAAATCGACTTCTTCTTTTATAGGAACAAGCTTAAATGCTTTTTTTAGTTTTCCGTCAATAGTGATTTTTTCCACTGCTTTAGAAGCGAAACCTGTCGGAGTTACTCCACCCAGCCAACGTCCAGTTTTAGCAAGTTCACGCAAATTGTCGCTAATTCTCTCTGCGATAGTTTCACGCTCAAGCTGAGAAAAAACTGAGGCAATATACATCATCGCTCTGCCCATTGGGGAAGATGTGTCAAACTGCTCTTTTATAGATATAAAACCTGTCCCTAAATCGTTTAATTCCTCAATTAACTGTGCAAAATCGCCGATATTTCGAGAAATTCTATCAAGGCGATAACAAATTATATGGGAAATTTCTTTTTTCTTAACCAGACTAATCATTTCTTGAAATTTAGGGCGGTCAAGGTGTCCGCCAGAATATCCTTCGTCCTCAAAAATCAAGATATTTTCAGATGTAATATCAGGCAAATGGGTGGCGATATATGTTTTGCAGAGTTCAATTTGATTTTCAATACTTTCGCCTTTTCCTGTGAATTTTGATTTTCGGGAGTATATAGCGATTTTTTGGTCTATATTTTTCATATAAGCCTCCATTTATATTTTATTTTTCTATTATAACGTATTGGCTTTAATTTAGCAAGGGTTTTTACTGGATTTAGGAAGAAGTAATTTTAACAAGGTAAATAGTATGTTGATTTTTTTTGAATAATATGATATAATAAATCAAATAAAAAATTATTGTTTATTGGTGGTGATTTTACAATGTATATCGCACGAAATGACGGGTCTAAAACACAAACTATTAAAGAGCATAGTTATAATACTGCTGAATTAGCTTATAAATTTTCCATTGATGAGCTAAAAGAAACAGTATATAACTATGCTCTTTTTCATGATATTGGCAAATATCAACCTACCTTTCAAAGGCGAATAAATGGGGAAAACGTAAAAATCAATCACGCAGTTTGTGGCGCATTAGAAAGTAAAGAAATTTTTGATAAATCTATTCTTTCGGTAATTATGCAATATTGTATAGCAGGTCATCATAGCGGCTTGCAAGATTACGGCTCTATTACAGATTCTGCTGACCAAAGCACACTTCAAGGGAATTTAAAGCGTTGTCTTGAAGATTATTCTTTTTATAAAAATGAGATATTTCCTATAGATGTAGACAAAAATAAGGCTATATCATTCTTAAAAAAGGATTGTACAACGCCAATAGAGGTCACCGAAAAGCTCGATTTTATAATAAGATATTGTTTTTCCTGCTTAACCGATGCCGATTCTATTGATTCAGCTAATTTTGCAAAAACTGAAAAAGTTATAAATAAGACTTCGGATTTTAATAGAACATTGTGCGATATAAATGATTTGCTTGATAGTTTTACACCTATTACTAAACTTCAAAAAAGTCGCTCTTTACTACAAAATATAGCTTTTTCCAAGGCGAAAGAAGCAGAAAATATTATGCTTTTAAATATGCCAACAGGAAGTGGAAAGACATTTTGTAGTTTAAAAATAGCCCTTGAAACCGCCATTAATACTAATAAAAAGCGGATTATATATGTAATTCCTTACAACAGTATCATTGACCAAACATCAGAGGTTTTTGAGCAAAAATTTAAAGAACTTAACATTTTGCGTCATCAATCCAGCTTTTCTTATGAGGAAGATAAAGATTATAACGAAGATTACAGAGAATGGGCAAAGTATGCAATAGAAAATTGGGATGGAGATTTCATTATAACCACTGCTGTACAGTTTTTTGAGTCCATTTATAAAAATAAACGAGGAAAGCTGCGTAAACTTCACAATATGGGAGATAGCATAATAATTTTCGATGAAGCTCATTTAATGCCTATGCAGTTCCTTCGTCCTTGTCTTGTTGCTATTTCAAATATTACAAAATTATTGAACAGCAAGGCACTTTTCCTAACAGCTACTATGCCTAATTTTAAAAAACTAATACAAAAAGAATTTGCACTAAATGTGGAAATTACAGATTTAATCGAAGAAAAATCGCTTTTTTCTGATTTTAATACTTGCAATTATCATTTTAGGGAGTTTACCTCAATAGAAGAATTATTATTTTCCGATGACTCTCCTTCAAAACTTATTATTGTCAATAAGAAGAAAAAAGCTAAAGAAATTTATGAAAAACTTTCAGGAGAATGTTATCATTTATCTACATATATGACCGGTAAAGATAGATATACTATAATAAGTACTATAAAAAATCGACTAAAACAATTAGATATAGATTTTCCAATTTGCGGTGAAATTCCTGATGATAGGAA
Organism: uncultured Oscillospiraceae bacterium; assembly: GCA_964370845.1. Taxonomy (GTDB): domain Bacteria; phylum Bacillota; class Clostridia; order Oscillospirales; family Ruminococcaceae; genus CAYJLB01. The sequence goes on along the minus strand of CAYJLB010000049.1, from coordinate 1,264 downwards.
AATTACAGTTGTATCTACTTCATTAATTGAAGCGGGAGTTGATTTAGATTTTCATAGTGTTTTAAGAGAACTCACAGGACTTAGTAGTATATTACAATCAGGCGGAAGATGTAATCGTGAGGGAAAACGTACTAAAGGGAACGTTACTGTTTTTTCTATTGGTGAAGAAAAATTTAGTGTGGAACAGTCTTTGAGTAAACTTCTTATGGAAAAGTACGAGGATATAAACTGCCCTGAATGTATTGATGAATATTACAATTTATTGCTTGAATACTGTAAGGAAGATATAATTTCAAATGCTATATATCGAAAAGGTCAACTTCCGCATCATCTTAATTTTAAAAGCTATGCAGAAAAATTTAATCTAATAGATGATGAGCATTATTCTATTGTCGTACCACAAGATGAATTTTCAAGTGATATTATGAGAAAGGCGATGGATAGCGGAAAAGTAAATCCTCGCAAACTCCAAAAATACACCGTAAGCATTGCTATATGGGAGTTTGAAGAATTACTAAAACAGGGTGTCTTAAATGATTTTTCTTCGGGAATATTTTTTCTAACAAATAATGATTACTACACATCAAAAACAGGAATACAGTTTTCTGGCACAGATAAATTTATCTAAATTTATCTGAATTTATGAAAATATAAGTAGAAGTAAGAAAGGTGGGCTTTCTATGGGTTTTAAAATAATAATAGAAGGAGATTATGCTTGTTTCACTCGCCCAGAATTAAAAGTAGAGCGTGTTAGTTATGACGTTCCAACACCCAGTGCTATTGAGGGTATAATCAAAAGTGTTTACTGGAAACCTGCAATAAAATATGTGATTGATAAAATTATTGTTTATAATCCAATTAATTTTATGAATATTAGGCGAAATGAAGTAAGTGATAAAGTATCCTTTAACAATGTTCGTTCAAAAATGAAAGGGCTAGACAAAGACATCTCAATCTACACAAAACAATCAATAAGCCAGCGTGCCACTATGTTATTAAAAAATGTAAAATATGGTGTGGAATTTCATTTTGAAATGACAGGGTATCGCAGTGATAAAAATGATGAAACTGAAGCTAAACACTACAATATACTAAAACGTAGATTAGAAAATGGACAAGCATTTAGAACACCTTGTTTAGGGTGTAGTGAATTTCCTATTAAAAAAATTGAGTTAGTAGAGGGATTTGACTTATCACAAATACACTCTGATATAATAAATATGGGAGAAGTTGACTTTGGTTTTATGTGTTATGGTTTAAAATT
>CAYJLB010000048.1:0-16841 GCA_964370845.1 uncultured Oscillospiraceae bacterium | reverse complement strand
GCGAGGCTAGACTTTTTTCTAGTTGACATAATAAATTCGCATAAATCAACAAAAACCGCCTGAGATAACTCAAGCGGTTTTTTCTATATTTACCCCAATTAAATAACAAGTGTAAGAATTCTAATTCCAAATAATATCGCACAAACATACATAAATAAAGGAATATCTTTCCATTTTTTAGTAAGAAGTTTTACAAGTACCCAAGAAACCATACCGAACATAATTCCGTTTGCAATTGAGTATGTGAAAGGCATCATAACGATTGCTAAAAATCCACCGATTGAGTCAGCCATATCGCCCTCAAATTTCATTTTTGAAACAGCAGACATCATAAGCAATCCTACAACGATTAATGCTGGAGCAGTAGCAAAGCCTTGAATTGCAAGGAAAACAGGTGACAAGAACAATGCAATGATAAACAATACACCCGAAGTCACAGCAGTAAGACCTGTACGTCCGCCTTGTGAAACACCTGCAGAAGATTCAACATAACTTGTTACAGTTGATGTACCTAAGCAAGCACCAGCCACAGTACCAACAGCATCTGCCATTAAAGCACGTCCAGCACGAGGAAGTTCACCTTTTTTGTCAAGTAAGTTACCCTTAGCCGCAACACCAACTAAAGTTCCTACTGTGTCAAATAAGTCAACAAATAAAAATGCAAATACAATAACAATAAAGTTCATTAGATTTTCTGTTACATAAGAAAAATCAAATTTAAACAAAGTTGGTTCAAGTGATGGGAATAGTTCGTAATTTGCAAAACTAGGAATATTTGAGAAAACTTCAATTTCAGGGTTAACAACATAAATTCCAGTAATTTCACAAAGAATTCCAAGCCACCAAGTTATTAAAATACCAATTAGAATAGCGCCTTTTACTTTAAAATGCATAAGAACGACAATAGCAATAATACCAATACAAGCAAGCCAAACTGTTGGTGATGCTAAATTACCCATTGCAACTAAAGTAACTGGATCAGAAATTACAATTCCAGCACCTTTAAGTCCAACGATTGTAATAAATAAACCGATACCCGCCGTAATTCCGAATTTTAAATTGCTAGGAATTGAGTTGATAATTTTTTCTCTAAATCTGAAAAATGATAGTAAGATAAATACTATACCTTCAACCAAAACTGCTGTTAAAGCAATTTTCCAAGCATTGTCACCAAGTCCCATACCAAGACATACTTCATAAGTAAAGTAAGCATTAAGCCCCATTCCTGAAGCTAGAGCGATAGGATAGTTTGCAAAAAATCCCATTATGAACGTTGCGATTGCAGCAGAAATTGCTGTTGCAGAGAAAACTGCACCTGCGTCCATTCCAGCATCTGCCAACATTGATGGATTTACAGCAAGTATGTATGCCATAGCCAAAAATGTTGTGATACCCGCCATAATTTCCGTTTTAACGTCCGTTTTGTGTTCCTTTAGTTTGAAAATCTTTTCTAACATATAACCCTCCAAAATTTATTTTCCTATAGAAATAAAAAAGCTAGTATTGAAATAATTGTTTAAAACAGTTATCATAAACATTTTACCAACATTTAACAAATACTAAGCTTTATTTATTTTACACTTTTTTATGTTTTTTTACAATAGTTTTGTTTTTTTTATATATATTATCTCACTTTTCACCATATTATCACTTAAAAAGTACATTTTAATTATTAATTTTTACAACATTTCTAGCATTTATGAACGTATTAATAAAATTTTAACAATTAATAAAAATGTTACAGGACTAGCGTGTAATTTTTGTTCAAGAGATAAATTTGACCTTTAATTGCAAAACACTTACAAAAAACTAAAAGTGCAGTTCAAATCGAACTGCACTTTTTATTTTTATTATTTTTTATTTATCTTGGAAGAAAGCAAGGAACGCTTTATAAGCCATATAAACGTCAATTTTTGAAGTAATTTCAAATGGAGCGTGCATTGAAAGCACAGGCACACCAACGTCAATTACATCAACATCAAGGTTAGCAATATAAGCTGCAACTGTACCGCCACCGCCTTGGTCAACTTTACCAAGTTCGCCAGTTTGCCAAATTACATTGTTTTCATTAAGAAGATTTCTCACTCTTGAAACAAATTCAGCAGATGCGTCGGAAGTTCCACCTTTACCTCTTGAACCAGTGTATTTAGTCACGCAAACACCATAGTTAATCATTGAGTTATTTCTCTTTTCAGAAACATCAGGGAAAGTTGGGTCAAATGCTGCATTAACGTCAGCAGATAAACACTCAGAGTTAGAAAGAACAGTTCTTCCAGCAACGCCAAATGGTTCAGCAATATCAGCAATTAGATATTTCATATAAGCACTCTTAAGCCCAGTATTTCCGTCGCTTCCAGTTTCTTCTTTATCCGCAAGAACAGCAATACTTGTTTTAGCAGGAATTCCGTCACAATCGAATAAAGCTTCAATAGCTGTGTAAGCACAAACTCTATCATCTTGTCCGTAAGCACCAACTAAGCTTCTGTCAAAACCAATGTCACTTGCTTTATTAACTGGAACAGCTTCAATTTCAGCAGAAACAAAGTCATCTTCAGTAATTCCGTATTTTTCGAATAAAATGTTTAAGATATTAAGTTTAACTTTATCAGAAACTTCATCATCTCTAAAGCATTTTGAGCCAATTAAAATATTTAATTCCTCACCTTTAATACCTTCGGAAAGGCTTCTTTTCATTTGGTCAGCAGCAAGGTGTGGTAAAAGGTCAGTGATGCAGAAAACAGGGTCAGATTTATCTTCACCAATGTTAATTTCAATAGCTTCACCTTCTTTATTATAAACAACACCGTGAAGTGCTAAAGGAGTAGCAACCCATTGATATTTTTTAATTCCGCCGTAGTAGTGAGTTTTGAAAAAACCTAATTCTTCTGCTTCGTAAACAGGGTTTTGTTTTAGGTCAATTCTTGGTGAGTCGATATGAGCAGCAGCAATTCTAACTCCATTTTCAATCGGTTCACTTCCCATTACAACTAAACAAACAGCTTTTCCTCTGTTAATTTTATAGAATTTGTCCCCTGGAGCATATTTTTTGCCTTTTTCATAAGCAGTAAAGCCTTGTGCCTCAGCTAATTTTACAGCCGCACTACAAGCTTCTCTTTCAGTTTTTCCGTTATCAAGGTATTCTTTATACCCTTCACAGAATTCATTTGCTTTTGCAATTTCCTCATCAGTTAAGATTAGAGTTGCATTTTTTCTTTTGGAGAACAATTTATCTTTCAATAAAGCTCCTTGTGATTTTTCTTTTGCCATTTTTTTCAATTCCTTTCAAAATTTTAATGTTAATTCATTAAAAACAATTTATTATTCATTTTCTTTTTGTGTGTAAAATTCATAAGCGTCCATAACTTTGTTGACATAATGTCCAGTAACATCAGAAGGGTAAACTTCAATAGTTTCACCATCAGGGCTAACTTCACTGTCTTTTAGCCAGTTATCAACCTGTGTCATTCCCGCGTGATAAGCAGCAGCAGCAAGCTCAACACTTCCAAATCGCTCATACAAGTATGAAATCAAAAAAGTTCCATATTCAATATTTATTTCTGGGTCGCTCATATCTTCAAAAGTCAAATCTCGCTCATCATTTTTCTTGAATTTTATCCAATCAAAAGTGTCGGGCATAATCTGCATTAAACCGCTTGCCCCCACGTTTGAAAGTGCATTTTCATCAAATCCACTCTCTGTATTAATTATCCCATAAATTAAATTTTTGTCAATATTTTCAAGTGTAGAATATTTTTCAACAAAACTATCAAATTTGACAGGATAAACATATTTATTATCTGTTATATTAAAGAAATAAATTCCTACAAACAACAATCCAACTAAAAATGCAAGCAAGAAAATCAAAATGCCCACAATTTTAATTTTTCTATTCAATTTCAAAATTCCGCCTTTCAATTCTCGCTAAATATAATATTAATAATTTTTTCAACCTTTGCCTTTAATAGAGAAATATCTTCATTATTTTCTATTACAAAAGAGGAGTTTTCTCTGTAAAACCCTTCACTTTTTTGGGAAGAAACTCTGTTTTCTGCGGATTGCAAAGTAAGGTTATCCCGTTCCATAATACGAGCAATTTTCTTCTCGTGAGAAGCAACAACACTTACAACAAAGTCACAAAGAAGGTCCATTTTACTTTCAAATAAAGTTGGCGCATCAAGGAGAACATATTTTATCCCCTTAGCCTTAAACTCTCTAATTTCAGTCAAAGAGGCCGTTATAATAAATGGAAAAATTGTCTTATTCAAAAGTTCAAGTTTATTTTTATCATTAAAAACAATTCCACCCAATTTTTTTCTATCAAGAATGCAATCTTCAAAGCATTCAGGGAAAATTTCCTTTATTTTTTCACAACAAGGAGTTCCTACTTCAACAACTTTTCGTGCAATTTTGTCCGCATCAATTACAGCAAAACCACCTTCGCCAAAAATTTTGGAAACAGTAGTTTTCCCAGCGCCACTTTGCCCCGTAAGTCCTATTAAAACTATACCTTCAAGACTATTGTACATAAATACCCCAACCTTTTTCCTTGAAAATTATAACTTCACGACTTTAAATCCAGCCGCTCTAATAAGCCTATTAAAAAGTGCCAACCCAACACCGCTTTTGTTTGGAAGTAAAAAATACCCCTTGCTCGCAGAAAGCCTGTCAAGTTCCCTTAAAGTAAAAAATAAATTCTTCGCTTGTTCCTCTAAACTATCCCCAAAAGTCAAAAATTTTTGTCCCTTTAAAACTTTACTTTCATCGCTATTTGCTATTACAGCATAAGCGTTTTCGTCATTTTTTTCAGAAATATAATTACACATTTCCTCACAAGTTCCGTCAAAAATAATTATTTTCGCCTTTGGTGAGTAATGTTTATACTTCATTCCTGGGGAAATAGTTTTTTCATTATGTGAAAGCTTTTGCTCCACACCGTTGTCAATATAAACTGTAGTAAATTCCGCTAAATCTTCCGCAGAAACAAGTCCAGGTCTAAGCAGTCTAACCCCGTCTTTTTCAAAAGAAATAACTGTAGATTCTATACCAATATTACAAAACCCACCGTCAATCACAGCGGGAATTTTCCCTTGCATATCCTCAAACATATCTCTTGCAGTAGTAGGACTAGGAGCACCAGAAACATTTCCAGAAGGAGCAGCAACAGGAAATCCAGAGCGTCGAATTATCTCCAATGCAACAGGGTGATAAGGCATTCTAAGCCCTACAGAGCTAAGCCCACCGCTAGTTTTATTTGGAATTATATCTTTTTTCTCCACAATCATAGTAAGAGGCCCTGGCCAAAATTCCTCCGCCAATTCATAAAAAAGCTTAGGAATGTTTTGTGCGAGCTGTTCAACTTGGGACAATTGTCCAATATGCACAATCAAAGGATTATCCTGCGGGCGACCTTTTGCAGAGAAAATTTTATCAATAGCATCTTCACAAAGGGCGCTCCCCGCAAGTCCATAAACTGTTTCAGTAGGAATTCCAACAACTTCGCCTTTTTTTATCAAATCGGCACAGTAATCAATATTTTCTTCGCTATTTTCTAATAGCATTGTATCAAATTTTTGCATTAAATCAATTCCTAATTTTGGATTTTATCCTTCATTTGATGAAAGTTTAGCAGCTTGGTCAGCAGTAGCCAGTGCATCAACAATTTCATCTAAATTCCCGTTTAAAATGCTGTCTAATTTATATAAAGTCAAGCCAATTCTATGCTCACTCACACGGCTTTCAGGGTAGTTGTAAGTTCTAATCCTCTCACTTCTATCCCCTGTTCCAACTTGAGATTTTCTTTGTGAAGCAATTTCATTATCTTGCTTTCTTTGTACATCTTCAAGGATACGAGAACGCAAAATCTTCATAGCTTTATCTTTGTTTTTAAACTGACTTCTTTCATCTTGACACTCAACAACAACATTCATAGGTAAATAAGTGATACGAACAGCAGATTCAGTTTTATTAACGTGTTGTCCGCCCGCTCCACTAGCTCTAAATACGTCAATTTTCAAGTCAGTAGGGTTAATATCAACCTCAACTTCCTCAGCTTCAGGAAGTACAGCAACAGTAACAGTTGAAGTATGCACACGTCCTTGGGATTCAGTTTCAGGAACACGTTGAACACGATGAACACCGCTTTCATACTTAAACCTTGAATAAGCACCATCACCACTAACGCTGAAAGAAACTTCTTTTAATCCCCCAAGTTCAGTTTCATTTGCATTAAGAGTTTCAATTTTCCAACCCTTGCTTTCCGAATACATTGTGTACATTCTATAAAGGCTATTTGCAAAAAGAGAAGCTTCTTCCCCACCTGCACCGCCGCGGATTTCAATGATAACGTTTCTATCATCATTAGGGTCTTTAGGAAGTAGCAAAATCTTCAATTCTTCGGAATAAACTTCAATTTTTTCCTTAGTTTCGTCATATTCAAGTTGAACCATTTCCTTAAAATCTTTATCGAGACCGCCACCGTCAAGAAGTTCTTTCGCTTCATCAAAAGCCTCTTTAGCGCCCTTATACTCTCTAAATTTCTCCACGATTGGAGAGATGTTTTTATACTCTTTCATCAAAGATTTGTACTGTTCATTATCATTAATAACGTCAGGGTTTGTGAGCAATTCGTTTATTTCTTCAAAACGCTCATCTAATAAAACTAATTTTTCAAACATATAATAATCAATCCTTTTTGTAAATTATAACTCAAAATATTTAAGATAAAGAACTTATTATTCTTCATCACGAATAATATTTTTTACATTTTTTTCCACCTTAACTCTAGCAACCATAACTTCATGGTTACATTTCGTGCATCTTAATTTAAAATCCATACCCGAGCGAAGTACAAGCATTTCATTTCCACCACAAGGGTGTACTTTTTTCATAACAAGTTTATCACCTTTATTAATATCCAAAACACTTCACCTCAACTTAAAAAACGAACTTATTTCAATAAATAATTATATCATAGTATGCCCTTTTTGGCAACGATTTTTTACAATTAAATGTAATTTTTAATGCAATTTTTTATAATATATATAAAATCCTTGACAAACTTTTCTTAAATGTTATAATATATATAGTCAATTTTGCTTTACCAATTAAAAGCATTAAAGTTTTAAGACAGATTAGTTAAAATTGTATTAATAAAATATTAATTAATTAAATTATCACCTAAAATTACAGTGGTTTTGTAAAAATTTTATAAAATACTATTGTAATAGGGTGAAAAAAATAGTATAATTAATTCATATTCTTAATTTTTATTTTAACAATTTATTAAAAACTATTAAAAATAATTTTTATAAGGAGAATATTATGTTTTATCAAAAAGATATTGAAACTATGCCCCGAAATAAAATTGAGGAATTACAACTGGAACGATTAAAATGGCTTGTACAATATTGTTCCGACAACATTCCGTTTTACAATAAACGTCTTGCGCAGGCGGGAGTTACTGCGGATAAAATCAAAGTTTTGTCCGATATTGAGCATATTCCATATACAACTAAAGAGGATATTCGCGATACTTATCCCTTTGGACTTTTTGGTCAACCTATGAAAAAAATTGTGAGAATTCATGCTTCTTCGGGTACAACTGGAAAACCTACCGTTGTTGGCTACACACAAAGAGATTTGGATATTTGGAGCGACTGTATGGCAAGACTTTGTGTTGCAGCAGGAGCTTCTGATGAAGATATTGTACAAATTGCCTTTGGATATGGACTTTTCACAGGTGCATTAGGCTTACACTATGGGCTTGAAAGAATAGGCGCAACAATTATTCCTACTTCAAGCGGAAATACTGACAAACAAATTATGCTTATGGAAGATTTTGGAACTACTGCCCTTGTTTCAACACCTTCTTATGCACAATATATTGGTGAAGTTGCAAGAGAAAAAGGTGTTTTAGATAAACTTAAATTAAGACTTGGACTATTTGGCTCTGAGGGTTGTACATACGAAATGAGAAATCAAATCGAAAGCACTCTTAACATTTTTGCAACGGACAACTACGGAATGAGTGAGTTAATGGGACCTGGTGTTTCTGGTGAATGTGAGCTTCGTTGTGGTATGCATATTAACGAAGACCATTTTTATGCGGAAGTTATCAACTCAAACACTCTTGAAGTATTGCCAAAAGGTGACACTGGTGAGCTTGTTATTACAACTCTTACAAAAGAGGGTATTCCGATGCTACGTTACCGCACAAAAGACATTACAAACCTTAATTATGACACATGTGAATGTGGAAGAACTCACGTTCGTATGGCTAAAATTATGGGTAGAAGTGATGATATGCTTAAAATTCGTGGTGTTAATGTATTCCCATCACAAATTGAAAGTGTACTTATGGGCTTTGAAAAAATTGCTCCTCACTATCAATTAGTAGTTACAAGAGAAGGTTTCTCTGATGCACTTGAAGTAAGAGTTGAACTTTCCGACGGAAGTTTACTTGATAATTATGGTGCACTTGAAAACTTACAATATAGTATTCGTTCCTCACTTAAAACTGTTCTTGGAATTGATACAAAAGTTTCTTTGGTTGAACATAAATCATTAGAACGATTCCAAGGCAAGGCTAAAAGGATTTATGATTTAAGAAACTCTTAATCGTTGCCTCGGCAAGGCTAAAAGGATTTATATTTTAAGGAATAATTAGAAATTATGGATACTAAAATTTCAATCAAATTATTATCTGAAAATGAATGTGATGATAATTTACTGGAAAACTATATTCGCTATCAAGAAACGAAAAAAGCTTATGTCTTTGATGAAAATTCAAAGACTTGGGAAATTAAAGATGTGGATTTTATTGATGACTGGGATAATGAGCGAAAAATTCAAATAGTTAATAGTTTTAGAGAGTGTATTCACTCTAATGGCAGAGTGGTAATAGCTAAACATCTTAATGAGGTTGTCGCTTTTGCTGTTCTTTATGACGGCTTGTTTGGGTCACAAAACGAATATTTAAGTCTTTCTATGTTGCACGTTTCAAAACCTTATCGTTTTCAAGGTATCGGAGTTAAAGTTTTTGAAAGCATTTGCGAAGAAGCACGAAAATTAAATGGAAAAAAACTTTATATAGGCTCTCATCCATCTATTGAAACTCAAGGTTTTTATAGAAAAACAGGTTGTACTTTTGCTAAAGAGATTAATGAGGGAATTTACAACCACGAACCAAAAGATTGTCAATTAGAATTTAATTTATATTAAATTGACAATAATATAAATTTATCCACTAGAAAGGATTTTTAGAAATGAAAAAATTAATGTTAGGAAATGACGCTGTAGCAAGAGGTCTTTATGAGGCTGGAGTTACCGTTGTTTCAAGTTATCCAGGTACTCCAAGTACCGAAATCACTGAATGTGTTGCAAAATATGAAGAAATTAAGTCTGAATGGGCACCAAATGAAAAAGTAGCTTGTGAAGTTGCTGTTGGTGCTTCAATTGCTGGTGCAAGAAGTTTTACAGCAATGAAACACGTTGGTTTAAACGTTGCTGCTGACCCTGTTTTTACATATTCTTATATCGGAGTAAATGGCGGTATGGTGTTAGCTGTTGCCGACGACTCAGGTATGCACTCCTCACAAAACGAACAAGACTCTCGCCATTACGCTATGGGAGCAAAAATTCCAATGCTTGAGCCAACTAATTCACAAGAATGTAAGGAGTTTACAAGACTTGCTTTTGAAATATCAGAAGAATTCGACACTCCTGTTATAGTAAGATTATCAACTAGAATTTCTCACTCACAAAGTATTGTTGACACAAGAGAGCGGGAAGAAGTTGGAGTTAAGCCTTATGTAAAAAACATCGCTAAAAATGTAATGATGCCAGCTTTCGCTCGTCCAAAACATGTTATGGTTGAAGAAAGAACAGCAAAACTGGCTGAATATGCTGAAAAGTGCGAATTCAACACTGTTGAATATTTCGACAAAAAAATCGGTGTAATTGCAAATGGTCCTGCTTATCAATATGCAAGAGAAGCTTTAGGAGAAAATGCGAGTTACTTAAAACTTGGTATGGTTTATCCATTGCCACTTGAAATAATCAAAGACTTTGCGAAAGAATGTGAAACTGTTTATGTTTTAGAAGAACTTGATGATATTACAGAAACACATTGCCGCAAAAACGGAATAAATGTAATCGGAAAAGATGTTTTTTCAGTAATTGGCGAATATTCACAATCAATTATTGCTGAAAAAATCTTAGGTAAAAAAGTTGAAACAAAAACTTTTGGTGAAGTAGTTCCTCCACGTCCACCAGTAATGTGTGCTGGTTGTCCGCATAGAGGTTTATTCTATGTTTTAGCGAAAAATGACATTAGAGTAAGTGGCGATATAGGCTGTTACACTTTAGGCGGAGTTGCTCCACTTAACTCAATGGATACAACAGTTTGTATGGGTTGTTCAATTTCAGGACTACACGGAATTAACAAAGCTGACCCAGAAAACGAGAAAAAATGGGTAGCTGTAATTGGTGACTCCACATTTATGCATTCAGGTGTTACAGGACTTATTAATATTGCTTATAACTCAACAAATTCAACTGTAATTATTTTAGATAACTCAATTACAGGTATGACAGGGCATCAACACAACCCAACTACAGGGTTTACTCTAAAGGGTGACCCAGCGGCAAAAATTGATCTAGAAAAACTATGTAAAGCTGTTGGAATTGACAGAGTTGTAACTTGTGACCCTTATAATTTAGTGGAAACTGAAAAAGTTATAAAAGAAGAATTAGCGGCAGACGCACCATCTGTAATCATTGCAAGACGTCCTTGTGTACTGCTTAAAACTGTTAAACATGAGCCAGCGTTAAATATTTGCGGTGAAAAATGTATTGGTTGTAAGAAGTGCTTGAAAGTTGGTTGTCCAGCTATTTCAATGGAAGATAAAAAAGCTAAAATTGATGTTACACAGTGTACAGGTTGCGGAATTTGTGAAGGTTTATGCCCTGTGAAAGCTATTGAAGGGGGTAAAAAAGTTTGAAAATAAAATTTTCAAACATCGTTTTGTGCTTTTCGCCAAATACGACGGGCGAAACTTTTTTACTTTAAAACTTGTGTAAAAAAGCCACACAAAACTTAGAAAGGAATGGTCATAATAATGAAAAAGACAACTAATATAATGATTGTGGGCGTAGGTGGACAAGGTTCACTTCTTGCCTCACGTTTAATGGGTAACGTTCTTCTACAAAATGGTGAAGACGTAAAGGTTTCTGAAGTTCACGGAATGAGCCAACGTGGCGGTTCTGTTGTAACTTACGTTAAATATGGCGAGCTTGTTTCTTCTCCAATTATCGACCTTGGAGAAGCTGATATAATCATCTCTTTTGAACAATTAGAGGCAGCAAGATGGGTGCCTTATTTAAAAGAAGGTGGAAAAATGATAGTTTCCACACAAACTACAAATCCAATGCCTGTTATAATTGGCGCAATGGAGTATCCAAAGGAAATTATTGAAAAAATAAAAGCTCTTGGAGTAGATATAATTGCTGTAAACGCACTGGAAGAAGCTACTAAACTTGGAAACGCAAAGGCTTCAAACGTTGTTATAATGGGTGCAGTTTCAACTTTGCTTGAATTTGAAGAAAATATATGGCAAAAAGCATTAGAGGAATGTGTTCCTCCAAAATTCCTTGAATTAAACAAAAATGCTTTTGCTGTTGGACAAAAAATGATATAAGAAACAATTGAAAATAGATTTTCCAAACATATAACTATAAAATGTACATTTTTTTTATTTGAAAGGGGAAATACTAAATGAAAACTAAATTATTATTGATTTTACTAACGCTAGTTCCAATTTTAACTGGGCATATAATTAATTGGTCAATTTCACTAGCCACTATAGGCACAGTTATTCTCTATATAGTTCCATTGGCTGTGGTAGTATTTTGGTTTTGGCTTGGAACTCGGTATTCTAAAACTAACTGGAAGCCAATTGTAGCAATTTTAATCGGTAATTTAACTGGTATTCTCTCCTTACTTTTATATGTTTGGCAATTTCTACTTGTTTCAGATGAAAATAGAGATTTCGCTTTAGCTGGACTATCACAAATGTTTACAACCTCTGTCCCTGTATATCTATATTCCTCCATTGTTGGATTATTTGCTAATCTTTTTGGCGGAAACTATATGCTAACAATAATCGTTATTGCTCTTATCATAATGATTATAATCTTTACTTTAGGCTATCTCTTTGGTAAAAAATCTTTAACAAAAAGGAGTTCTTAATGAAAAAGTTACTATTTATTATAATTTCAGTTTGTATGCTATCTTTAGTCGCTTGTGAATTCGAAGATATGAGGGAACCTGAGCCAGTTTCTGAAAAACCTGTTATCTATCTTTACCCTACAGAGGAAATGGACGTATCTGTTGACTTAGATTTTAATGGAGAATTATTGTTTACCTATCCTACATATGAAAATGGCTGGGAAGTAACAGCATATCCAGATGGAACAATTATCAACGATGGAAAAGAATATTCTTATCTATTTTGGGACGGATATAGCAATGTTGAATATGATTTAAGCAAGGGTTTTGTTGTTAAAGGTGAGGACACTGAGGAATTTTTAATTGAAAAACTAGAATATTTAGGGTTAAACCCAAAAGAATATAACGAATTTATTGTTTATTGGTTGCCTCGTATGATAGAAAATCCATATAACCTTATCTCTTTCCAAGAAGAATTGTATAGGGATAATGCTGAATTAACCATTACACCTGAGCCTGACAGCATTCAACGTGTGTTTATGGCGTTTAAAGCCCTTGAAGATGAAATTGAAATTGAGGAGCAACAATTAACTCCTTTTGAAAGAAGCGGTTTTACTGTTATCGAATGGGGTGGCACTGAAGTAGTTGATTAGTCCTGTAGGCAAAGAAGGGAGCAATGGCATAAGTATGAATAAACCTGATTTCAGCAAAGCAGAAATTCGCCTTTGCATTTTAAGAAGTTTATGTGTTTCAGTTTTTGTAATGCTTTCGCTTTTTATTGTACATATTTTTGATAATAATATTTGGCTTACTTCCTTAGCTGCGTCATCTTTCATAGCTTTTGCCTTTCCAAAAGCCGATTCTGTTAGAACAAAGGTTTTAATAGGCGGTTATTTATCCGCTTGTGTTTTCGGAGCTTTAGCAGGAGTAATACTTTCTACCTTTTCGCCAAATGAAGTAACGGTAATTATTTTCGCTGGTGCAGCACTTTTCTTTGCTACACTTTGCATGACGATTTTGGACTACGAACACCCGCCCGCAGCGGCACTGGTTTTGGCTCTTGTAGTAACTGACAAACCTATTTTAGTAGCAATTTTTTCACTTTGCTTTATAATTCTTTTATCTATAGTGAAAATGCCTCTAGCAAAACTTATATTAAAAACCAATAGCACTTCAAAAGATGAGTAGTCAAATAGCTTACTACCGAAAGGATTTGTCCTTATGAAAAAATACAATTTTTTATGGATAGCTAGTTCGATTTCGCTTTTTGTAATTTTTTATATAATATGTAGGTTTATTACTTTTGATATTCACCAAATGAAAGAAGGACCTTTGATTGTCGCTTTAGCGGGGATAATTATTCTTCCTATAACATATATATTCAAGCTTAATTTCACCACTATTACAGCCACTTTAGGATATATTATCGCCTATATAATCGGTGTAATTTTCAACACAAATGGCGTTGACCCTTCTGGTGGAACTACTAATAATTTATGGATAATTTGGATTATTTCTTATTGGATTTTTATTGGACTTGGAATTTTAATAGATATTATTTTTAAATATAAAACTAAAAATAAACTAAAAGGAGAGATTTAGTATGTTAATTGTAAATACTGAAAATATAACAGGAAAAGAACTTGAAATGTTAGGTCTTGTACAAGGAAGCACTATCCAAAGCAAAAATATGTTCAAAGATATGGGGCAAGGCTTTAAAACAATGATTGGTGGCGAACTTGGTTCATACACAAAAATGATGGACGAAGCAAGACAAATTGCCACTAATAGAATGATTGAGCAAGCAAATAAACTTAACGCTGATGCAATTGTAAATTGTAGATTTTCTTCTGCTGCTGTAATGCAAGGAGCGGCAGAAATTATGGTATACGGTACTGCTGTTAAGTATAAATAAATAAATACTAAATCTCGGAAAGGGTTGATTGAAAATGTCAAATTATTGGGAAAAAGACTTAGAATGTGCGTTGCCACACGAAATGGAGGCGTTGCAAAGTTTTCGCCTTTCAAAAACTGTGAAAAAGATTTACGATAACGTTCCTTATTATCGTGAAAAAATGGAAGAAATCGGACTTAAACCTGAAGATATTAAGTCGGTTGCTGATTTATCAAAATTACCTTTTACAGTAAAACAAGACTTGCGCGATACATATCCATACGGACTTTTTGCAGTCCCAATGGACGAAGTTGTAAGACTTCACGCTTCTTCTGGTACTACAGGAAAACAAATCGTTGTTGGTTATACGCAAAACGACGTAGATATGTGGTCGAACTGCGTTGCTCGTGCAATTTCTGCTGCTGGCGGAACAAGCAAAGACTATATGCACACTTCTTACGGCTACGGCTTGTTTACAGGTGGACTTGGACTTCATTATGGTGCGGAAAAAGTTGGCTGTACAACTATCCCTGTTTCTTCAGGAAACACTCAACGTCAAATTAATATTATTAAGGATTTTGGCTCAACAATTATCTGTTGTACTCCTTCTTACGCAATGTTTATTGCTGAAACAATGGAAGAAATGGGTATTACAAAAGATGACATTAACCTTAAAGCTGGTATCTTCGGTGCAGAACCTTGGACAGAGGAAATGCGTGCTGAAATTGAGGATAAATTAGGACTTAAAGCATATGATATTTACGGTTTATCTGAAATTGTAGGCCCTGGTGTTTCTTTTGAATGTGAAGACCAAAGCGGTATGCATATTAATGAAGACCACTTTATCCCTGAAATAATTGACCCTGATACACTAGAAGTTCTTCCTTACGGTGAGGAAGGCGAACTTGTTTTTACTTGTATTTCAAAAGAGGCTTTCCCACTAATTAGATATAGAACTCGCGATATTGCAGTTTTAGAAAAAGGAACTTGTGCTTGTGGAAGAACTTTAATTAAAATGCTTAAACCTCGTGGACGTTCTGACGATATGCTTATTATCCGTGGAGTAAACGTTTTCCCATCACAAATTGAAAGTGTTCTTCTTTCAATGGGATCTACTACTCCAAACTATCAATTAATTGTTGATAGAGTAAATAATGCTGACACATTAGAAGTAAGAGTTGAAATATCACAAGAAATGTTCTCGGACGAAGTTAGAGTTTTAAATGAACAAGAGAATTTAATTCGTGAGCAAATTGAATCCACTTTAGGAATTGCAGCTACAGTAAAATTGGTTGAACCAAAATCAATTGAGCGTAGCATCGGTAAAGCTGTAAGAGTTATTGACAAAAGAAAAGTAGTTTAATTTATAAAGGAGGAATTTTTATGTTAATTAAGCAATTATCAATTTTCGTTGAAAACAAGCAAGGTAGACTTGCAGAAATCACTAAACTTTTAGAGGAAAATAAAATCGATATTAGAGCATTATGTATCGCTGATACAAAAGACTTTGGGATTATGCGTTTAATCGTAAATGACCCAGAAAAAGCTGAAAAAATGTTTAAAGAAGCTAATTGTACGGTTTCTTTAACTCAAGTTATTGCAATCGGTGTAGACGATAAGCCAGGCGGACTTGCAAATGCAATGGCTGTTTTATCCGAGAAAAATATTAGTGTTGAATATATGTACGCTTTCATCAGCAAAACTGACGATGTGGCTTATGTAATTCTTCGTGTTGAAAATAATGAAGAAGCAATTAAAGTTTTGGAAGAAGGAAAAATCAAAATTTTAACTTCAGCAGAAATTAACGCAATGTAATAAAAAGTGTGATGAAGCTATTTCAGTTTCATCACACTTTTTTATTATTATTTATTTTCTTTAAGTCGCTTTTTTATTCCCTCGATAATTTTATTTTTACAATAAATAGCTTGTTCGTCCGTTGCGTTTGGAGTTTCACCAAGGGGCGGATTTATATTCATTGACAAATATTTTTCCTCTCCCATTTTGTGAAAAGGCAATACGTCAAGGGCTTTTATATTTTTAAGCCCACCAAGAAAATATCCTAGTTCAAGCAAATATTCATCATTAATTGTAATATTTGGCACAGCAACATGTCTTATCCAAACATCTTTTTTTATGTCGGAAAGATATTTTGCAAACTTTAATATGTTTCTATTGCTAACTCCCGTTAACTTCTTATGTTCTTCGTCATTTATATGCTTAATATCAAGTAAAATAAGGTCGGTCACAGCCATAAGTTTATCATACCCTTGAATATTTTCCTTTGAAAAAGAAAAACCTGAGGTGTCTAAACAGGTGTGAATTCCCCTCTCCTTACAGACTGCAAACAAATTAGTAATAAATTCCATTTGAATAAGAGGTTCTCCACCAGTTACAGTAATTCCACCCTTCGAGAACGCCTTTATAGCCTCATACTTCTCCAATATTTCATCTACAGTCATGGTTTTTCCAACCATAGGCTTCCAAGTGTCGGGATTATGACAATATTTGCACCTTAAAGGACAACCTTGTGTAAAAACCACCATTCTTATTCCAGGTCCATCAACTGTCCCTAAAGAATCTATTGAATGTATATAACCTTTACCACTATAAATCATTATAACACCGCCTTAACAAAAAGAGCAACCTTAATAAAAGGTCGCTCTTTTCTAATTTTTTCTTAAACTTTCGAGTGGAAAGTTCTTGCAATAACGTCATCTTGTT
>CAYJLB010000047.1:13841-17103 GCA_964370845.1 uncultured Oscillospiraceae bacterium | reverse complement strand
TAAATAAATGTAGGGAATGCATTGTATGCATTCCAAAATACTTTTTAACTTATATTTCCCCAAAAAGTCTAATAGATTTTATTTATGTAATAGAATGCATTGTAATTTTTTATATAAAAATGACTAAACTATATATAATGTTCTGCTAAAAATGGGTTCATAATCAGTAAAATTGTATCAAAAAATAATCTTTCCCTACTATTGAATATAACAATTTTTGTGAAATATTGCAAGTCCTTTTGCGAAATTTATGAAAAAGTTGTAATATTTATAAAAATTTACAAAAATATCAAATTAACTATAGTAATATTTATATTTATCTGTTATAATATTAGGGTAACCGCAAATTGACATTTTTTAGACAATATTTCCTAACTGTAACGTTAAATTTTATTGTTATTATTTTAAAGGTAAAAAAACTGTCAATACTAATGCGGAAAGATTATATGGAGGTAGATTTAAAGTGAACAAAAAATTTGTTTATCAATTTTCCGAAGGCGACGGAACTATGCGTGAGCTTCTTGGTGGTAAAGGTGCAAACCTTTCTGAAATGACTAAACTTGGTCTTCCAGTTCCTCAAGGTTTTACAATTTCAACTGAGGCTTGTACTCAATATTATGATGACGGTAAAGTTATCAATGACAGCATTATGGCTGAAATTATGGAAAACATTACTAAAATGGAGGTTGTTACTGGTAAAAGATTTGGTGACAGCGAAAACCCACTTTTAGTTTCTGTTCGTTCTGGTTCAAGAGCTTCAATGCCTGGTATGATGGATACTATCCTAAACCTTGGCCTAAACGAAACTGTTGTTGAAGTTATGGCTACTAAATCAGGTAACCCAAGATGGGCTTACGACTGTTACAGAAGATTTATCCAAATGTATTCTGACGTTGTAATGGAAGTTGGTAAAAAATACTTCGAAACTTTAATTGATGAAATGAAAGAAGAAAAAGGCATCACAAACGATATGGATCTAACTGCTGATGACCTTAAAGCTCTTGCTGAACAATTTAAAGCTGAATACAAAAAAGTTATTGGTAAAGACTTCCCAACTGACCCTAAAGAACAACTTATGGGCGCAGTTAAGGCTGTTTTCCGTTCATGGGACAACCCAAGAGCGAACTACTACAGAATGCAAAATGAAATCCCTTACTCATGGGGTACTGCTGTAAACGTACAAGCTATGGCATTCGGTAACATGGGCGAAACTTCAGGAACTGGTGTTGCATTTACTCGTGACCCTGGTACTGGTGAAAAAGTTCTTATGGGTGAATTCTTAATGAACGCACAAGGTGAAGACGTTGTTGCTGGTGTTAGAACTCCACAACCTATCGATCAATTAAAAGATATCATGCCTGAAATCTATGATGAATTCTACAAAATTGTTTACACTTTGGAAGATCATTACAAAGATATGCAAGACATGGAATTTACAATTGAAGATAAAAAATTATTTATGCTTCAAACAAGAAACGGCAAAAGAACTGCAGCTGCTGCACTTAAAATTGCTACTGATCTTGTTGCAGAAGGCAAAATTACAGAAAAAACTGCTGTATCAATGATTGATCCAAAACAACTTGATGCTCTTCTTCACCCACAATTCGACACTAACGCGCTAAAAGCTGCTACTCCAATCGGTAGTGCACTTGCTGCTTCTCCTGGAGCTGCTTGCGGTAGAGTTGTATTCACAGCTGACGATGCTGTTACCTGGGCTGAAAAAGGCGATAAAGTTATCCTAGTTCGTCTTGAAACTTCACCTGAAGATATCGAAGGTATGCATGTTGCTCAAGGTATCTTAACTGTACGTGGTGGTATGACTTCTCACGCAGCTGTTGTTGCTCGTGGAATGGGTACTTGCTGTGTATCTGGTTGTGGCGAAATCAAAATGAACGAAGAAGAAAAATCTTTCGAACTTGCTGGAAAAGTTTACAAAGAGGGCGACTATGTATCTCTTGACGGAACTACTGGTAAAATCTATGGTGAAGCTATTGCAACTGTACCAGCTTCAATCGGTGGAGATTTCGACAGAATTATGACTCTTGCTAACAAATACAAAACTCTTGAAGTAAGAACTAACGCTGACACACCATCTGACGCTGAACAAGCTGTTAAATTTGGTGCTGAAGGTATCGGTCTTTGCCGTACTGAGCATATGTTCTTTGAAGCTGACAGAATTGCTGCTATTAGAGAAATGATTTGTTCAGATACTAAAGAACAAAGAACTACTGCACTTGATAAAATTCTTCCAATGCAACAAAGTGACTTCGAAAAACTATACGAAGCTCTTGAAGGCAAACACGTTAATATCCGTTTCTTAGACCCACCACTACACGAATTCGTACCAACAGAAGAAAAAGATATTGAACTACTTGCAAAAACTCAAGGTAAATCTGTAGAAGACATCAAAGCTATCATCGATGGTTTACACGAATTCAACCCAATGATGGGTCACCGTGGTTGTCGTCTAGCAGTAACTTACCCTGAAATTGCTGCAATGCAAACAACTGCTGTAATTAAGGCTGCAATTGCTGTTTCAAAACGTCACCCTGATTGGCACATTGTTCCTGAAATCATGATTCCACTTGTTGGCGAAATCAAAGAGCTTAAATACGTTAAAGATGTAGTTACTAAAACTGCTAATGACGTTATCGCTGCTGAAGGTTCTGACTTAACATACAAAGTTGGTACAATGATTGAAATTCCAAGAGCTGCATTAACAGCTGAAGAAATCGCTACTGAAGCTGAATTCTTCTCATTTGGTACAAACGACTTGACTCAAATGACATTTGGTTTCTCAAGAGATGACGCTGCTAAATTCTTAGATTCATACTATGAAAATAAAATTTACGAAGCTGATCCATTTGCAAAACTTGACCAAACTGGTGTTGGACAACTTGTTAAAATTGCATCTGAAAAAGGTAAATCAGTTCGCCCTGACATCATTCTTGGTATCTGTGGTGAACACGGTGGTGACCCAACAACTATTGAGTTCTGCCACAAAGTTGGTTTAACTTACGTTTCTTGCTCACCATTTAGAGTTCCAATCGCAAGACTTGCTGCTGCACAAGCTGCTCTAAAAAACAAATAATTAATAAACACAATTGTTTATAGTAAAAACCGCTCCTAGAAATAGGAGCGTTTTTTTTGCGTGCGGGGTGTCCCCGCTGACAAGCCCGCACTTCACAAAGTGAAAGAGGTGAACTGAGCTTCTGCGAGGTTATAGGTTGTAAAATGATATAGATATATGGGGTGTCCCCGC
>CAYJLB010000047.1:0-13741 GCA_964370845.1 uncultured Oscillospiraceae bacterium | reverse complement strand
ATCCCGCACTTCACAAAGTGAAAGAGGTGAAGTAGCTTCTGCGAGGTTATAGGTTGTAAAATGATATAGATATATGGGGTGTCCCCGCTGACAATCCCGCACTTCACAAAGTGAAAGAGGTGAAGTAGCTTCTGCGAGGTTATAGGTTTCTTTGAAAAATCGTCTTGACATAAATTTGTCTTGACATAAATTCGTCTTGACATAAATTTGTCCTTGACACAAATTTGTCCTTGACACAAATTTGTCCTTGACACAAATTTGTCCTTGACAAATTGGGGGGAATATGTTATTGTATATATATTATATATACAATGTAGCGGATGAAATATCCTAAGAAAGGAGAATTTTATTAAGATATGAACATAAAATTAAGCTATGACAGCAAAAAACCTATGTATGAGCAGATAAAAGATGGCATAAAAGAAGAAATTCTTAAAGGAAATTTAAAAAATGGCGACCGCTTGCCCTCCATGCGACAACTGGCAAAAGACCTTGATATTAGTATGATAACCACGAAAAGAGCTTATTTAGACCTCGAAAATGAAGGGTTTCTGTCATCAACTCTTGGAAAAGGTAGTTTTGTTAAAATGAATAACTTAAATCAAGCTATGGACAAAAGGGAAAAAGAACTGCTTTTAGCCTTAAATGAAAGTGTAAAAAAATGTTTTGAAGCTGATATAGAAAAAGAAAAAATTTATAATGAAATTAATTCGGTATACGGGGGAGAGAAGTTTGAAAAATAAATTTTCAAACCCCATTTTGTGTTTTTCGCAAATATGACAGGCGAAACTTTTTTACTGTAGAAACAGGGTAAAAAACTGCA
Organism: uncultured Oscillospiraceae bacterium; assembly: GCA_964370845.1. Lineage (GTDB taxonomy): Bacteria > Bacillota > Clostridia > Oscillospirales > Ruminococcaceae > CAYJLB01. The sequence continues at coordinate 12,918 of CAYJLB010000047.1, read as the reverse complement.
CAAAATTAAGAAAGGAACGGTTATATAAATGAATAATTTTGCGATTGAAATAAAAAATTTAACTAAGGAATACAAAGATTTTACACTTGATAAAGTTAGTTTTTCCATTGAAAAGGGCAGTATTATGGGGCTTATCGGGCAAAACGGAGCTGGAAAAACTACTTTGATAAAATTAATTTTAAATGCAATAAATAGGACAAGCGGTGAGGTTTCAGTTCTTGGTTTTGATAACATTGATGATGAAGTCCAAGTTAAAAAGTTGATTGGATATGTAGCTGACGAGGATTATTTAGTGCCAACCAACACGTTGAAAGAGCACGAAAAAGTCTTCCGATTAATGTATGATAATTGGGATAAAGAGCTTTTTGAAAGTTTGATAAATAAGTGGAATTTGCCCTATAAAAAGAAAATTGTGGAGTATTCAAAAGGTATGAAGACCAAGGCGATGCTTGCATTAACCCTTGCTCATCACCCGAAAATTTTGATTTTGGACGAGCCAACAGCTGGACTTGACCCAGTTGCAAGGATTGAGGTTTTGGATTTGCTTCGTGAATTTGTTGAGGACGGGGAGAAATCCGTGCTTTTTTCCACTCATATAACAGGTGATTTGGACAAGATTGCCGACTATGTGACAATGATAATTGGTGGAAAAATTACCGAAAGTGCGGGCTCTGACGAGATTGAAGAAAAGTACGCAGTAATAAGCGGTGGGATTGAATTAATCAAGGGAAAAGAGAATTTATTTGTTGGAATTAGAAAGGGAACAGCCACTTTTGAGGGTTTAGTTTTCCGTGATAATTTACAATATTTTGCTGATGTGAATGTACAAAATCCGACAATAGAAAACATTCTAACCTTCACAATCTGGGCAACGTGACGTTGCATCCATCCCCGGCGGGCAAGCGTGACGCTTGACCCATTCCCGCACTAAACGAAGTAAAATAGGATAATTTTGTTTCTGCGAGGCTAAACATTGTTATGATTTTTCTAGAGTATCGGCGACAAAGACTGAAGGTTTTACTCAATTTTTTCCTCTAAAAAAATTGCGGATTCCAAAGGCAGAGCCTTGGTCGCTTCCGCTGAAGCGAAATACTCGAATGAAAAGACAGTAGTCGAACAGGTAAACAAGCAAAAGTGAAAGTTAAACCCAGCAGAAAACCACGAAAAAAATGTAAAGAAAAAAACTGAAAAAATTAACAGAAAGAATTAGTAAAGATAGTTTTCTGCTGGGTTTGTAGTAGCATTTCTCGAAATTGTATAATTTCGAGAAATGCGGGCGGTTTCATCAACTGAAAGTCAACCAATGAACCAAACAAATAACAAATTTTGTAGGTCTAGGGCTCTGCTCTTGCCGTTTACCGCAATTGTAGGGACAAGGCTTGCCTTGCCCGATAAAACAAAAAAAGGAGAGAACAATGACAAGTTTTAAAAAAATTTCAAAAGCAAATTCTATTTTATATGGTTCAACAACCCTAACAAGAATCGGAATAGTCGCTATGTATTTCGTAATAATTTCATTTTTTATTTTGCAAATTGTAGGTACACTTGACAATGATAATATAAGTATGTTTGCGATTCTTGTGTCAATTTACATATTTTTTCTTTACTCAATGCTTACAATTCCTATAAAAAAGACAGTATATAAAACTGCCACGGCTATGGGAAATGTAAAGAATAATAAAATTTTCACTCAATTTCCCATTACAAAAAAGGAAATTTATACCCACTCATTTATTGTATTATTCATGCTTATATCATTCCAAATAATTACCTCAATTGTCTGCAACATAATAGTTATGATGAAAATTGAGCAAATTGAACATATAAACACCTATGCAATAAACAACATAAGCGTGGCAGTCATAATTGTTACAATGTACAGCTATTATTTTTTGCTTAACAAAATGAATACTAAAATTATGGCAACTTTATGGGTGTTTTATATACTTGTTGCAGTAGTTTTTGCAAGCTCAAATTTTGGTTATATAGACAAAATGAATGTGGATTTATCATTCTTAACGGGTGTAAACGGAATAATTATAAATGTTGCAACGTGGTTGTTTTTGCCGATAAGTTTTTTAATTAAAACAAATAGCAAAAAATTCGGCAACGGATTAATGTTTGAATAGGAGGGGTTAATTTGGAACAAAGTTTCAGTAGCGGTTTAAGGCTAGTTCGTGCCGTTGGATATTTAAAAGTTGAGATAATTACTTATTTTGTCATAGCTTTTTTAGTTGTAGTAGCGAAGATTTTGGAGGGTTTTTATTCAGAAATACCCTTGGAATTTATAATTATAATTTTGCCAATTGCTCTATTTGGAATAGCAAGTTCACTTTTTATAGCTTTACAATTTTACTATCCATTGCTTGCGTCAATGCCTTATAAAAGAGGGGAAATTCTCTATACTTTTGCAATAAATTCAGAAATTTTTATGATTTTTTCAGCAATTTCTATTCCATTAATAGTTTTAGCGTTAGGGGAAACTAATTTGGCGTTAGTTTGTGCTGTTTTTTTAGTTTTTGAACTGGTTATGTTTTATATAAATGTGATTTTTAGTGCAAAGCATGTTATAGAAATAAAAAATAAACAAAAATTTATTGTATTCAGTATGCTTTTAGCCGTGCAAGGCGGGATTGTAGGCGGATTTTCCTCAGGACTTCTTCGTGGAGAAAAGATAACATTTAATATAGAAGTGTTGTTGTTACTCGCAGCAATTTCAGCTGTTGCCCTTGCAATTCTAAGATATTTTGCCTACAAAAAAGTAAGGGCAACGTGACGTTGCCTCCATGTCCGGCGGTGCAACCCCGTTGTTATATCCGAGAGGACGGATTTCCTAGGGTCAGTGTTCTCGACGTACCGTATGTAATTTTGTTTTCACAAGGTTAGACATAATATTGACTATATTTTATCACAAAAAATAAACCGCACACATTCCAAATGCAAATTCTGAGAATTAATGCATTAGAGTGTGAGCGGTTTTTGCTATTTTTATGGGTCAAAAATAAGGTTTGTATTTATATTGTACTTTGTAATGTTACTGGTTCAATCTGCTTTTTTTATAGTACAAAACAGCGGTAAAAGTTGCAAAAATAAATCCTACTGCAACTAAAATAAAAGGAAAAAGTGAGTTGAAACTATATAAAGCCCCCGAAACAAAAGCTCCAATTATTCCGCCAAAGGATTTCATTGCGTTGTAAAATCCCATAACCAAATTGCTGTCATATTTTTTTGCGTCACAGGCAAGAATTTCCTGTAAAACTGGCATACTTATTGCATTTACAGCGAATAAAATTACATTGAAAACAATAAAAGGTATCATATCGTTAAAGAAAATTGCCAAAATCATACAGCTTCCACAAAGAGAAAGCAAGGTAACAATTGATTTTCGAATATTAGTTTTTCTTATTATAAAAAGGCAAATTGTACTGTTTACAGCAAAGGTAATAAGCCCCATAATCCCTTTAATTATCCCGTTGTAACTTGATGGAAAAGCAAATTCATCTCGCATATAATAGTTAAAACTTTGGTCAAAAGCTGTGAATGACATATTTTGCAAAGCACTCATCAAAAATAATAAAACTAATGTTATTGTTAAAAATTGTTTCCCTGCCATAAAGGAAGAAAGGGGATTTGCCTCTTTCATTAAGGTGGAAAATTTGAGTTTTTCTTGCTTTATCGCTCTATCATCTTTTGCTACCAAAAAGAACAAAATTCCCACTAAAATTAAAACTCCGCCCTGTATCCAAACTGAAAGATAGGTGTTATAACTCCCGATAAGTCCGCCGATTAAGTAGCCAAAAGCTCCGAAAACTGACTGAATTGTAACGTTTAATGTAAGGTTATAGCTCCTTTGATTAGAGTTTTCAGACATATTTACTATGTAGGTTAAAACGCTTACAAATGCGCCACCTGTAAAGGCTCCAGCGAACAATCTTACCACAATAAACTGCCATTCTGTTGTGGATAAGCCGAATAAAATTTGCCCAACACCATAACCTACACCGCAAATTAATAGGGAAACTCGGCTGGAAATATAGGTGTTAATTTTTCCCCAAAATGGTGAGGTCAGAAAGTTTGAAGTAAGCATTGCAGCAAGGGCAAATCCAAACATATAGCTCCCTAAATTTAGGTTTGTGAATATGGTTGGAGTAACTGGGTGGGTGAGGTTTGCACCTACGGAAAGTAGGGCAGTTACACCCATAAATAAAATCATTCTTTTTCTATGGCTCAAAATTTTTTCTCCTTATTTTACAAAATCTGCAATATCATCAATTACTTCAGTTGCAACATTTCCCTTAATTTCATATTCAGTAATATCTTGTTTTCCGTTACTTTCCATCATTAGGTGGTTTAGCCCATCATAAAGCTTGAAAGTGACATTATCACGCCCAGCTAAAGCACTTTCCCACAGCAAATAATCTTTATCAGCATAAACTTGAAAATCCGCTGACCCTTGAAGCACTAAAATTGGTACATTTATTTCATCAATAAAATTTTCACCAGCAAATTCTTTCGTTGATTTTTGATAACCAGCATACAACCCAAGCAAAATTACTTCATTTTCAACTTCGGTTAAATCTCCACGGAGGGTTTCGATGTCTTTTTCAACTTGAACCATTTGTGACTTTAGTAAAGTTTTTGTTGCATCGTCAAAATCGCCGTTCAAAATCATATCCTCAATAGCTTTGTTTTGGTCATAAGAAATTTCATACAGCGGTCTTGGAGAGCCAGCCATTGAGATTATCCCCTTGACATTTTCGTTTGAATAGGCGATGTAAGGAGTTAAACCTCCGCCTAAAGAATGTCCTAAGACAAAAATGTTTGAGTTGTCAATTCTTTCGTCTTCAAGAAGTAGGTTTAGGGCGAGTTGCACGTCCTCTAAAACTTCATCTTCTAAGGTTAAATCTGCCCCTAATTCAGCGGCTTTTTCGGGATAAGTGAAGTATCTTTTGTCATATCGTAAAGCTGCAATTCCTTGGTTTGCAAGTCCGTGTGCAATGTCCTTAAAAGGAGTATTTGCATAAATTGTGGAATTTTTGTCCGTTGAACCTGACCCATGGACAAGTAACACAACAGGAGGATTTTCCACCGAAACAGGCAAAGTTAAAATGCCTTCTAGTGGGAATTCTTCCCCAATAGTGACAGGAATTTCCTCAAAAGTTTCGTTAACAACCGGAGTTGTTTCAATGGTTGAATAATTAAAATAAATACCTGCAATTTTATTGTCATTTTCATAAACAAAGCGAATTTCAAAGCCATTATGTTCGTATTCTTCCACCACAGTTACAACGAAATATCCGTCTACATTACCACTTTCCACCGAATAATTTCCAATGTGCATTCCAATTTCAGCAGTAGTTTCATTCCATAATTGTTGTAAAGTTTCTTCGTTAAGGGCTTTTTCCATGTCGGAGTTAAAACTTTCAACAGTGGAGGAAAAATCTCCGCCAAGCATATCAGAAACTTGAGATTTTGCAAGGCTAATAAGCTCATTTTCATTATAAACAACAGATTCGCAAGAAGTAAGAGTTAATGCAAGAAAAATTATAATTACAACAGAAATTATTTTATTCATAAAAGTTCAGTCCTTTTCAGTTTATTTTGACAAATACTTTATTTATTATATCATATTAAAAAAAATAAAGCAACGAAGAAAGTTCAGTTGTGTACATTATATAAAAGGTAAAATTAAAAAGCTTTTATTTAGAAATTATTACTATAAATTAGAATGAAAAATTTGTAAATTAAGTAAATTAATTCATAAATTTACAAATTTTTTCAAAAAAATCCTCATATGTAACTTTTTTGTAACTTTTTTACTGTATAATATATATTGAGGAATAATGATTACTTTTATTCAGAAAGGATTAGATGAACGAATGACAAAATTAAAAATCTCGAAAAAATTATTTGCACTTGCAATAGTAGCTTTTATGCTATTTTTTTTAGTGCCATTTTCTGCTTTTGCGGAGGACGATGTTGTAGAAATTGAAGAAAAAATTATTGTTGTACTTAACGACAACGCTCCTGACGTAGCTGCGCAAAATTTATTTAGTGGTGTTTCTATTGCTGGAGGTTCGGGGGTAAAATCTGATCCATATCAAATAAATATGTCAGCAAATTCAGAAATTACAATTAATTATTCTATCCCAGAGGGGACAAGTTATAAAACTATTAACTGGCGACAACCTAATTTTAATAAAGGTGTTGCAAATGTTGTTACAAGAGAAACTGAAATTAATATTGCAAGCTTAGGTGGCTCTACTTGGGCAACTATTCAAGCTCAACCTTATAACGAGGGGAACTCTGCAACTTTCATACTTACATACGATTATAACCAGCCTACAAGCAAGGATATTTATATTAAAGTAAATGTTACGGGTGGATTTTTTAGCTATAATCAAAATCCAATGGACACATTAAACCCTAGCGAAAATGCTGGTGGCGTTAATGTTGAAAAAAGTGGCGAATGGGTTGACATTGAAAATGGTATTGCAAAAGTTGACTTTACTGTAAGTGGTGAAGCTGTTGAAAGTGGCTCTGACGTAGTAATCGTTCTTGATAAATCTGGTAGTACAGGGTACAATCCTAACGGACTTGTGAACGATACTGACGACTATTTCCACATTCACCAAAACTTAACTTCAGCAGTTGGCGACCTTGGAAATGAATTGCTTGCTTCGGGAAGTGATAATCGTGTTGCTTTTGTAAACTTTGCTGACGAAGTTGAGGGAAGTTTCAACTTTGTAAACTCACAAGCTGATTTTAATGCAAATTATTACCCAGCTGCACCATCGGGATTTACTCATTATGACAAGGCTTTGAACAAGGCAATGGAATATGTAAAATCCCTTGACACTGACCATTCTACAGAGGGAATTCAAAATGGAAATAGACCAATACATGTAATTTTCTTCTCGGACGGGTCACATAATAATAGTGCTTATTCAATTAATGACTTATCCAACCTTGCGAAAGAATTAAATAATCTTGGTGTTGCAATTCATACTGTTGGTTATGTTGATGCAAGTATGAGCGCTAATAAAGGCACAACTCTTGCGAATAATCTTAAAGCAATTTCTTCTAATTTGAATCCAGAATTAAATACTAATATGATTATTAACGGAGAAAACAGCGGAAGTAGTGCAAATGAATTTAAAGATATTTTAAATGCAATTGCACAAGGTTTTAGCACAAAAATTGCTACTGATGCAGTAATTGATGATGTAATTTCCGAGCATTATGAGTATTATGAAGATTCAACTTACAAACCTACAGCTGGGGTAACTCATGTTGATGGTAAAGATGTTCAAATCCAAGTTGGAGATATTACAAATATCGCTAAAACTTACACTTTTTATTTGGAACTAAAAGATTATATTGATACAAATGGAAATGGTGATATGGACGAAGAAGAAAAACTTCAAATCGGTTCAAAATACTATGAAACAAACGATAATGCAACATTAACTTATACTGATATTAATGGAGTTGAGGGAGTTACTTTGTACTCTGACCGTGACCAAAAAGTTGACGAGTTACCAACTCCTGATGATACTTTAACTGCGGTAGTATTACCTGAAAACTATGAGGAAAAAATCGATTCACCTGTACTTCCTGTAGGTAATATTTACACTGAATATTATGTTGTAGATTATGACAAAAATTATTTAAACAAAGATAATTATTCACCTGTTACTAATAAAGCTGATGCACTTTATCATGAGGGTTATCACTTAAATAGTGAGGGGCTAAGATGGTTTGATGTTGAAAAAACTCAAACTGTAAAATTTGATGAAACTAAAACTAATGGACTAGAAAAAAATCCAAGCGTACAAAACCATTCTGTAAGCTTTACAACTTTAAATCAAACAGTTGAATTTACTGTAACTCCGCAAGTGAACATTACTTTTAAAGCTGACGATAATGGTTCATTAACTCCAAATGGTGGAACATCACTAAATGCCGATGAAGATGTTGCTTTAACAGCATTTAACGGCGAAACATGGAGCGAGGGAACAACAAATGGCACAACTAGCCAAGTTCCAACTCCGACTCCTGACAGTGGTTATAGATTTTCACATTGGATTTATGAAACTGTAACTAATGACACTTTAACTGAAATAGCTCAAGCTATTGTTACTTCAACAGAAACACCTTACGTTTTGAGAACAGATATTGTTGCAACAGCTTACTTTGTGACTTCTTCACAACCACCACAACAAGGTTATAATATTTCATCTACAGTTATCGACATAACTGACGGAGGAAATAACGTGCTGTCATCTTCAAGCAATATTTTCCAAAACCAACCAAACGGATTTAACGACAATCTTCCAAGTTCAACGGTTGAATTTGACACAGCTATTTACGAATTTGTAAGCAATTCAATCACTTCAACTGGTGTTCTTTCAGTTAATAACGGAGTTTACAATGTTACTGTAAATGGTGGAGATGTTTTGGTTACAGTTTATGTTAGAGAAATAGGTTCGGACTCAACTGCACCGCCTGCAACTGAGCCTCCTTCAACCACTACTCCTGAAGAAGAAATTCCAGACGAAACTGTTCCGTTAACACCTTCTGAATCTACTCCAGGCGATGGCGAAGAAATCGTTGAGGAGGACGTGCCTTTAGTATCACCTCCAGATGATGAAGAAATTGTTGACGAAGACGTTCCTCTTGCAAGTCCAAGCACAGATGTTGGTTTAGCAGTAGTTGTTATTGTAACAGGTATAGCTGGATTTGGTGGAATTTTCTTTGCAAAAGCAATTAGAAAAAATAAAAAATAAAAAAAAATAAAAAAAAATAAAAAATATAGATAGAAATTGTGTAGAAAAATGAAATATAAAACGGGGAACAGCTAGAAAAGTTGTTCCCCGAATATTTTTATAAAAAGTTTGGAATTTTATTTTTTTTACCAACAAATAACAATAAAAAAGTTGTCTAATATATAAAGTAAGAAAAATTTGCGAAAGGAAAGGTAAGAAAATGGATAAAATAAAAATTTCCACAGTCATTGATTTAATCAAGAATAAAAATAAGACAGGTTTTGATCTTTTATATCAAAATCATTACAAATTTTTGTTTAGCATAGCTTTTTCAATTACAAAAAATGAAGCTGATAGCCAAGATGTTGTGCAAAATGTTTTTTATAAGCTAGTTAAAATGCCCTCTGAAAAATTCCCTAATAGTGGGGAGAGTTCATGGCTTTATCGGGTTGTAAAAAATGAAACTTTGAACTACATAAAGAGCAAAAAAGAGGTTTATTCTTTAGATGAAAGCCTTGAAATTCCTACTTTTGACAAGGATATAAGTGATTTTTGCGATATGGATAGTTATTATTCATTGATAGAAAATTTAAACGAAACCCAAAAAGAAGTGGTGACGCTCAAAGTTTTAGGGGACTTGAGCCATAAGGAAATTGGGAAAATTCTCGACAAGCCTATAGGTACAATTCAATGGATTTACAACACTTCTATAAAAAAACTTCGAATTTCTCTTGTGAGTATGGCATCGGTTGCGTTAATTTTTGTTTTAGGTGTAACTTCAAGGATTTTCACCCTCACTCGTGGAATTACAGGTGGGGAAGTGAGCACAACAATGCCTAGTCATGACCCACCACCCCAAGGAGCTCCTCCACAAGACGCTCCAATGCAAGATGCGCCTATTATCGTGGAGGAAACAAACTTGTTACAGGATATTTTCACAGACGAAATTTTCCTCACTTTATCAGTTGGTGTAATTTTAGTTTTAGTGGGAATTTTATTATTTTTAAAATTTTCTTATAAACTACCAACAAATGGAAAGAAATGAATTGTCTAATGTATGTAAGCAGAAAAAATAAATATAATTGCTAACTAAGAAAGGATTTTTTATATGAAAAAATTATTAATTGCTATTATTGCGGGCATTTTCGCAATACAAATGGTTGCATGTGCAGAAAATGGAACTCCTGTTGAAACAACAGTTGAAACTACAGTTGCTACAACAACTATTGAAACCACTGAAACAACAGAAGCTACACAAGAAAATGTTGAAGCACCACAAGGCGGTCCATCAAGCGACGCTCCTACACCTAAAATTGCAATTTACGGCGGCGGCTCTTACCTTAACACAAGCAACAGCCCTGACCTAGTTACAGCAGAAATGGTTGGGGAAAAAATCGGCGACACTGCTGGATATATCGACTTTTTAAGCGGTAATTTTGACGATAGTTTGTTTACAACTGACCTTGCTAACAGCATTTCACCTGAGGCTGTTTTTTACAAAATGAACGGTTATAGCGAAGATTTCCGTATTTTAGTTGAGGACAATGGTGTTTACTATATCTTAGAAAAAAATGCTGATGTTTTAACTGAAAACGCTTCTGCTAGTGAGTTTTTGAAGATTGCTGATTATAAAGAAAGTGTTTCTGGAGCAGTAATAAATAGTATTTCAGGCGTTACTGAATACAAAACTTTGAGCAGTGAAGAAGCTGTAGCTTTAATTGACGTATTTGCAAAAACTACTTCGGCGACTTTAACTAACGAAGACTACGAAGAAATCGCTGCAAGCCAATCCGCTGGAAAAGCGTATCAATTAAGCGTTGAGTTTTCCGACGGAACAGCTACATCTTTTGTAGTAATTCCTGAATTAAATCTAGTAAGCATCGCACAAACTTACTTCACTTTAGACAGCTTAAATGAAGAACTTGCATTTGCTTTTGAAGGACTTCCACAAGGAAATGACGGAATAGTTCAATAATTAAATCAGCTTTCCGTAATGAGAACAATTGAAATATAAATATAAAAAAGGTGTTGTGAAATTTTCCGTTTCACAACACCTTTTATTAATTTTGCTTAGTTTTAATTGTAATCATTTTTATCGTCAAAACGAACTTTTTTAGCTAGTAAAGTTAAAGAGAATACTGCTAAAACTGAAATTAGAACTGTATAGAAAACAGATTTTGTTACTTCTTCCGAAGTAAGTGGAATTGAGCCATCTTCAATAAGAATTGGAGGTCCAATTAGCGGAATTCCATCTTCAATTACAACTTCATATTCGTAAATATTATCTCCGTATTCAACTCTAACTATATATTCTCCGTCAGGTAAAGTATCAAGAAAATCTTCATCAAATTCGATGTTTCCGTCTTCATCAACTGTAATATCTTCGTCAGTAAGAGGTTCGTCATTTATAGTTGGATTACTTGGGTCAGTATTTTCTTCTTCTGGAGGAATTATTGCAGTGTAAAATGTAGTTTCAGCAGAAGTTTCAGCCCTTGTTTCACTTTCAGTCACACTTTCAACAGTTTCTTCGCTTTCTAAACTTTCTTCACTCTCCTCACTTTCTACGCTTTCTTCAGTTTCCGTTGCAGTCGTGCTAGTTGAAGGAGTAGACGGATTTACAGTGATTACAGGAGGTGTATGGTGGTGAAGTACTACAGCTGATAAAATTGGCCAACCGTTATTATAAGTAGTAGGCTCACTTTCAACACCTAATTGTGCAGAACTATAAATATGAGTGCTTTTTGTAGTTGCAGTAGCAGTGTATTTAAACACAATAGTTTCCCCAGCTTTAAGCATTGGAATATCAAAAGTAATGTCATCAGTGCTTGATTCATAAACTCCCACAACATTATCGCCTGTTAAAGTAATAGCTCCAATATGTGAAGTGTAAGTAGTATTATCAGGAATTTTTTGCTTAACTTCTAAATCATATCCGTCTAAAGTTCCTTCATTTTTAACAGTTATTTCATAAAAAATTTCAGTTCCAACAGGAATAGTTTCAGGATATTGAGTTGTAGTAGTAGAATTTGTAATAGTTAGCTCACTTCTTGCAGATTCTATAGTTAATTCAGGTTTTTTTGTTAGTTCGATATTGCGGATTACACCATCTTCATCAACAAATTCTACATTTGTCGAATCAAGTGTAGGAGTGGAAAATGCATTTCCTGCATAAATATCTTCCCAATCAACTTTTTCATCATTAATTTCTTTATAAAAACTTAATCTTGCCTGTGTTACTTCATGTTGAGTAATTTTCCAAGAAACTCTGTTAACAGGTTCTGCTAATTTAATTTCTAGTCCATTTTCGTCAAGAATTTTATCTCCAAAGGCATCAGTTTTATATTCAATGTTTTCAGTATAAGTGATTTCAAAACCTGCATTATTTGCTTCTTCTAAGGAATTAAATGACTTTTTAACAGTTTCTGTTTTAGTATCATCAGTTGCATCAGGAATAGTGTAAGTTACGCTAATTGGGTGTTGTTCATCAACTTTAAGGGAAAAAACTTCGTCAATATCAGAATAAATCATAGAAGCGGAGTTTATCATTCTTTCAAGATAATCTCTAATATCAATCAATTCTTCAAGTGTGTGTCCGTTTGCATTAAGTTCATCATGAGATGACATAATATTCTTCCAAGTACTAAATACACCGCTAGTCAAGTCAATACCAGCAAAATACATAATAACATCATCGCTTGTATCATCTGGAGTTCCATTTTGTAAGAATAGATTAACAGAAGCTTCCGTTGGCTTCCCTGTAGTTGGCTCACCGTCAGAAACAAAAATTACCAAATCTTTAGCATTAGATGCATCGGGTGTCACAAGAATATCTTTAGCAACAGTTAATGCACCGTTATAGTTTGTGCCAGCATAACCTATAGTATCTGTAAATGTTATTCCTTCATCGATATCTTCGTCAACTCCAAAATATTGGTCGGTGAAATAATTATAACCTTTGACATCTGAAGCGAAATTTACGAAACCTATTTTATTATTTTCACTTGTATCACCACTATAAACGTTATTGATTAAGGTCAAATTTGCTAAATCGTTAAACAATATTTTAGAAAGCATCATTCTTTCATATCTAAGATTATTTTGTACTAAATAATCTATATAAGATTGAGAGTCAGCAAAGGTAAAATGATCA